>JAZTXD010000056.1:0-1618 GCA_045636265.1 Candidatus Flemingiibacterium sp. | reverse complement strand
TGAGCATCAGGGAAATGTTTGGGGCATGATCATCTCTCTGGGGCGTGAGGATGCGGAACGCCTCGGATATAATTCTGCGGAGCAATGGATGAATCTCTTACGGTCTCACCGAAATGATATCGCAAAAGAGATGCACATCCTTCCGAGCAATCTCCGTTGGTATGCCGCCTATCATAACAAGGAGAAAAATCCTCACGTTCACATTATGGTATGGTCGAAAGAACCGCGCGAACCGTTCCTCTCACGAGAAGGAATCCACAATCTTAAGCAGACCTTCGCCTCGGATATATTCCGTCAGGAGCTGACCTCAATCTATAAAAAGCAGACCGAGGTGCGTGATGATCTCAAAGAAAAATATAAAAATATTATCGCAAAAGTGGTCGCCGAAATTAAAAACGGCGACCATGCTGTATCTCCCGAGCGTATGATGAAAATGCAATTGCTCTCCGAGAAGTTAGAGAAGCACAAAGGCAAAAAGGTGTACGGTTACCTTGATAAAAATACGAAAGCACTCGTCAATGAAATCGTAAAAATGCTTGGAAACGATCCGCAGCTCTTACAGCTTTACGATGCATGGCACGGATATAAATGTGAAACCGTCCGCACCTATACGGATACGATGCCCGATAAAATTTCCATCGAGGAAAACGAAGAATTCAAATCCATTCGCAACGCTGTGGTAAGTGCCGTAAGAGATATTCACATTCCGAGAGAACAGCCCGATGCAGAAGAAGATTACGATTACGAAAAGCTGAAGGATCACGCAAATGATTTCGACTACCTCTACCGCTATGCTAACGCATACGATGATCCCATCGGTTACTATCGCCTCGGCAGATATTACCTTGAAAAGACCGACGATATGGAGAACGCTGAATGGTGGCTTCGAATGGCGGCGGACGAAGGAAACTCTCTCTCCGCCTATCTCATTTATAAAGCCTACCGTGACCGTAAGTTTGATGAAAAGCCGAGCGATATGATGAAATATTTACGCATGGCGGCAGATGCAAAGTTCGGCTATGCGGAGTATGAATACGCCAAGTACCTCAAGGATAAATCTCCCGAAGATGCAAAGGAGTATCTAAGTAGAGCCGCGGAACACGGCAGCTTCCAAGCGGAGTATGCCTACGGCAAAATGCTGTTTGAGGAAGGACGGCGCAATGAAGCACGTGCCTACTTTGAACGCTCCGCCACGGATGATGCATGGACACAGACGAGAGTCGGGCTACTGCTGTACTATCAGTACGAGGACTACGAAGCTGGCAAAGAGTATATGAACTCTGCAGCCGAGCAAGGATACGAGCCTGCGAAGGAAGCGATCAGGGCGATCAACAATAATCTCAACGCTCAAATCGTAATCGGCGTATGCGACCTGTTCTATTACGCAAGTAATATCATCGACGACAGAGCCGAGGATATGTATGCAAAGGATCAGCATCAGGTCAACTACCATGGCATCGACAAGAAGCAACGCAAGGAAACCCGTGCGAAGAAACACGCGCAGGGGCATACGATGTCATGGTAAAAGTAATTGATAACAAATTGATAACTCTCCTCGATACCGCTGGATATTCTCTCGAACCTGTGGTATCGTTGTGGTACGAAAAAAACTGAAGAA
>JAZTXD010000055.1:0-1314 GCA_045636265.1 Candidatus Flemingiibacterium sp. | reverse complement strand
ACTTGTGCCCAATCGCCCTCGTTGCGGTAACCCGAGTCATAAACACAGAAGGAAACCTTGTCGCATGCCCTGATCGCATCGACCTTGTGCCCGGATTTGCCGCTGTGAAAGTAGATGTGACCGTTTTCCTCACAGTAATAGTAATTGATCGGAACACCGTAAGGGTATCCGTCATCCCCGATCACGGAAAGCACACCGCGCGGCTCATTTTGAAGTATTTGAATGCACTCATCGGGAGTGAGTGCTTGCTTTTTTCTAACTAACTCTCTGAACATCTGCTTCAGCCTTTCGATTTATTGGTTTAATTATATCATAACAAAAAGAAAAAATCTATACTAACGCAAAATTTTTTATTTCGCTATTGAAATTTTCCTTCCGATAAGGTATAATAAAACCAAGGGGCAGAATTGATCCCGAATAAATTAGGTAAAATATTACCGGAGGTACTTAAAATGGCAAATCGTTTCGTATCCAACGCAATATCATATCACGGCAAGGGCGCGATCCTCGAGATCCCCGGCATCGTTGCAGCCAAAGGCTTCAAAAAAGCATTTGTAGCTTCCGACCCCGATCTTGTTAAGTTCGGCGTAACCAAGAAGGTCACCGATATTCTTGATAAGGAAGGAATGGCTTACGAGATCTATTCCGATATCAAGCCCAATCCCACCATTGAAAACGTAAAGAACGGCGTTGAGGCTTATAAGGCTTCGGGCGCTGACTATATGATCGCCATCGGCGGCGGTTCTTCCATGGACACCGCAAAGGCAATCGGTATTATCATCAACAACCCCGAGTTCGCTGATGTTCGTTCTCTTGAAGGTGTTGCACCCACCAAGAACCGCACCGTCTACACCATCGCTGTTCCCACCACTGCTGGTACCGCGGCTGAGGCTACCATCAACTACGTTATCACCGACGTTGATCGCAAGAGAAAGTTCGTTTGCGTTGACGTAAACGACATTCCCGATATCGCAATCGTTGACCCCGATATGATGTCCACTATGCCCAAGGGACTTACCGCTTCGACGGGTATGGATGCTCTGACCCACGCTATCGAGGGTTACACCACCAAGGCCGCATGGGATCTTCCCGACTGCCTCAACCTCGAAGCTATCCGCCTTATCGCAAAGAGCCTCCGCGGTGCTGTTAACAACGATCCCGAAGGACGCGAGGGCATGGCTCTCGGTCAGTTTGTGACCGGTATGGCATTCTCGAACGTAGGTCTCGGAATCGCACACTCGGTAGCGCACACTCTCGGTGCGGTTTATGACACTCCTCACGGCGTTGCTTGCGCAATGATGCTCCCCATCGTTA
>JAZTXD010000054.1:0-7261 GCA_045636265.1 Candidatus Flemingiibacterium sp. | reverse complement strand
CAATGTCGAGCTTGTTGGTATGTTTGTGGCAAACACCGATACAAAGTACACGGTTGAGCACTATTTCGAGGATGTAAACGGAAATTATGTAATAGACAGCACCAAAACCCAGACTCTCGCAGGTACTACCGGCACATCGGTAACCGCAACTCCTCTCGGCGTTGACGGATTCACCTACAATGAGGCTATGAGTACCGCTACCCGTACCGGTGTTGTTGCAGGTGACGGAAGCACCACTCTGAAGCTTTACTACAGCAGAGATAAGTTTACCGTAACTTATGTTTATACTGTTGCTCCCAGCGGTGCAGTTCTTCCCGCACCTCACACCAATGTTGCATGGGGCAGTGAGGTTACATTGAAGGCGGCAGACGAGATTGACGGCTACACCTTCAGCGGCTGGAGCATCAAGGATATCACCATTACCGGCGGTAAGTTTGAAATGCCCAAGGATCACGTAACTGTTGTCGGCAGCTATTCGGCTAATGACTACAACTACAAGGTTGAGCACTGGGTTGAAACCGACAGCGGATTTGAACTCCACGGCGCAAGTGAAATTCGTGTGGGTAAGATGGATACTGCGGTAACAGCGGCAATCCACGTTATCCACGGTTATACCTACGATGCAGATGTTACCGTTGCCGAGAATGCAAAGAACGGTATCGAAATCGGTGACGGCAAGGCAATCAAGTTTGCAAACTCCGAAAAGACAGCGCTCAGAAGTGTTATTAAGGACGGAAACCTTGTGTTTGCGTTCTACTACACAAGAAACGAGTATGACGTGACCTACGTTATCGAAGGAACTGTTAAGCCTGAGGGCGTTACCGCTCCCGCAGGACAGACCGACGTTCCCTTCGGCACCGAGGTTGATGTAGAGGCGGCACTGAGCATTCCCGGTTACACCTTCAGCGGCTGGACCACAGAGGATGCAGCTGTAGACAACGGAAAGTTCAGTATGCCCGACAATGATGTTGTATTTACCGGCAGCTTTACCGCTGACAGCGTAAACTACAAAATCAAATACTGGCATGAGTCGCTGAACGCTACCGGCGAAAAGGAATACAAGGGCAAGCAGTATGACGAGGTTACTGCTGATGAGGAACCTCTCAGCGCTATAACCGGTCACGCAGTAAGCGCGTTCCCGAAATATTTTAAGACATACGAGGGACTTGTTGCAAGACAGGATCAGGATGAATATTACGGTAACGTAAAGGGCGACGGAAGCCTTGTTCTCAATGTTTACTACGACCGTATGACATTTGATGTAACTTACATTTATGTAGGTCTTCAGCCTGATGATGCACCCGCAATCCCTGCAGAATACAACAAGACCGGCGTAATGTTCGGCGCCGAGCTTGACGTTGAAGCGAAGATGGCGGATTCTTCCGAGCGTAAGTTTGACGGCTGGCATTCCACAGACGTTAACATCACAAATGGCGCAGTTAAGTTTACAATGCCTGCAAAGGATGTAACGATTTACGGAAGATATATCCCCGCAGATCCTAACGACTACACAGTAACATACTTTGTTGACGGTGAAGAGTACGCACAGTATGTTGTGAAGCCCGGCGATGTACATCTGATAATCGATGAACCTACCGGAGAAACCGAGTTCGAGGGCTGGTCCGAGCCTCTTAATGTGGCTAAGAATCAGTTTATCGTAACCACTGATAATGAGTTCATCATGCCTTGGTCCGACGTTGAGATCCACGGTGAATTTGAAGCGCCTGTTATTCCTGTTCTTCCGAGAGGAACACTTTCGATAACCAAGATTATAGATGTTCCCCAGAATTTCCTTGGAATAAACGAGTATGCTTTTGATATCTACAGCGTTGACGGAAATACAATTACATTTGTCACAACTGCTATTGTAAAGGGCGGAGAGTCCACGTCTGTTACTCTCACTCCCGGTGCATACTATGTTGCGGAAAAGGATGCAAGTGTTGACGGATATGAGCTTGTGACCGAGTGCAGTGACGAAGACGGTGTTGTAACGGTTGTTCACGCAGAGGAAACAAAAGTTACATTCACCAACACATACACCGAGATCATGCTCCAGATGGACGATCACTTCGCGTATATCGTAGGTTATCCGGACGGTACAGTAAGACCCGAAGCGAACATCACCCGTGCGGAGGTCGCAACAATATTCTTCCGCATGATGACAGATACCGCGCGTGATCATTACTGGTCCACAACAAACAGCTTCAGCGATGTATCCGATGATGCTTGGTACAATATCGCGATATCCACACTTGCAAACGCAGGCGTGCTCAACGGTTACACCGACGGTACGTTCCACCCGAACGCAACTATTACCAGAGCAGAGCTCGTTAAGATAGCTACTTCCTTCTATGATACCGATGCAGGAAAATCCAGCGAATTCTCCGATATCAGAGATCACTGGGCAGAAACATTCATAGATGAAGCACAGAAGCTTGGTATTGTAAGCGGTTACGGCGACGGCACGTTCCATCCCGATCAGGCGGTTACAAGAGCTGAAACTATGAAGATAGTTAACCGCACTCTCAACCGCAGACCCGATAAGGATCACCTGCTTGACAGCATGATCAAGTGGCCCGACAATATGGATACAAGCAAGTGGTACTATGCCGAGGTTCAGGAGGCTACCAATTCTCACGATTACGTAAATGAGGATCCGTATGAAATCTGGACAGCTATTCTTCCCGTACGCGACTGGGCGAAGCTCGAGCGTGCATGGAAAGAAGAGCATGACGGTGAGTAATATCTATAATCAGTATCTGATCACACTCCCCCGAAATTTTGCGGGGGAGTGTGTTTTTATGTGTATTCCTGAAATATTGACTTTTACTTTATATTGTAGTATAATGTAGTAAAGTATTTAGCCGGGTGTGTACCAATTTTCATGGCCGGATAATATTTTGAAAATGTCAGAAAGGAAGCGCTTCACGGGCAATGCAATGTGCCGCAGTGAAAGCAACGGTGGTAATTTATGAAAAAATGGGTTGTAAGTGCAATATTGGCAATTTTACTTGCTTCAATCCTGGGTATAACCGCTTATGCGGGTGAGGAACGGATCCAAACAATACCGCTTCAAATATTGGCAGATTCATTTGATAAATACGAAGATATAGACAGAACGGCATGGTACAAGACTGCAGTTGACGGCGTTGTGAGCTTCGGGCTTATCGACGGCATTACCGAGAATACCTTCTGCCCGAATGAAACCACGGACAGAGCAACTCTTGTAACGGCGCTGTACCGAATGAGCGGCTCTCCGGAGGTGTCGCAAAGAGTCCCGTTTACCGATCTTACAGAAGATTGGTACAAGAGTGCGGTGGCGTGGGCATATGAAACAGAGGTTGTAAACGGTACGAGCACAACGACCTTTTCTCCCGATGCTAAGATAACGCGCGAGCAGATGGCGGCGATATTTTTCAGATATATGAGCTATATGGACGGAAACACAAATTCCGCTGTGAATTTGGATGTCTACCCGGATGCAGATAAGGTGAGCACATGGGCAGAAGATGCGTTTTCCTGGGCATGTGCAGAGGGACTTATCACGGGCAGCTTGGGAGCTGACGGCGTGGTTCGTCTTGCACCCTCCGAGGGAGCGACGCGAGCGCAGGTTTCAACCATAGTTATGCGTTTTTGCGAACGGTATCAGGATATTTTTGGAACAGCAGATAATCCCTCTGAGGATAACGCATATGAGATGTTTGATAACATTGGTTCTATTACTCATACCAATGGTTATTTTGGTGTCAAAGGCGGCAAGTCTGTTCTGAAGTTTGATTACGGCAAGCGGTGGACTCTTACAAAATCAAACGGTGTGTACATTATCAAGGATGAAAATGTTGAGATAGGCAGGCTGTATCCGGGGATTGCGCCTGATCTTGGAAGTTGGAAAACGGTAAAGACCGAAGTCAAAAAGATTGACGGAAGCAACACTTACATGTATATTGAAAAGTACGGTTCGGGTGTAACGCTCCGTTTCAGATACCGCTATTTCTTTGAGCGCGTTGTGAGCGGTCAAGCTCAGAATTATACATTGACACTAGATTACACCAAGGTAAAAGAGTGGACGGCTCAACGCATTCTGAATTATTCGAAAATCGAAAATGTTTTCACCGAGCCGAACTACGGAATGCTCTCAAATCTTAAGGATAAACGCATATATTTTGTTGGCAACAGCTTTATAGGTTATTCGAATATACCGAATATCCTCGGTGAAATGGCCCAGAAAAACGGTCAGAACCTCCGCGTGTCATGGAAGTGGATTCCAAACTCGAGGATTTCGCATTTTGTTAAGGATGCCGACATAATGAACGCTCTGAAAAGCGGCAAATACGATGCGCTGTTCCTTTGCGGAATGTATTCGACAGACGATGTGGCGGATATTGATGCAATAGTAAAGGCATGCAACGCATCTGGCACACAGATAGTGCTTTTTCCGGCACATAACGAAAATGCGTCGGCTATTGAGATGATGCGAAATAAGCTGCCGTCCCTAAAAATTATAGATTGGAAGGGCGAGATAGAGGCGCTTATCGCAGAGGGAAGAAGCTTCTGGTCTTTCTGCTATGACGACGGACCGCGCCACAGTAACGATATCGGCGGTTATGTCGGAGCGCATATGATATACCGCGCGATATACGGCAAAAATCCTACGGCGCAAATGAGCCAGTACGTTCAGCAATCGGACGTAAATAAGGTGCTTGGTAAATATGTTACCAGCGCGAGTGCACGCAGAATACAGGCAGGACAAATAAAATATTTTGATTGAAAGAAATCCCGGATATCAAAAAAGATATCCGGGATTTCGTCTGAAAGATAGAATATTTTTAATAACGTGTAACTAAACTGTTGACAAAAAACGTCGAATATGGTATATTATTATATGGTAATAACCATTGGCGCAGACCAAATTTTATTTTATCAAAATTTTGGAGGTAGGTTAAAATGAAACTCATCTACGGCGTAAAAGACAAACCGAAATTCGGTCAGCTGATCGTTTTCGCAATCCAGCAGCTCCTTGCTATCATGGCGGCTACTCTCGTTGTTCCGGTTATTATTAACGGCAATGTTGAAACATTTATCGCGGACGGCACTGTAGCATGGCAGGCAGGAACTTGGATGAGCCCCGCTGCTGCGCTCTTCGGTGCAGGCGTTGGTACTCTTGTTTATTTGCTTTTCACTAAATTCAGAAGCCCCGTATTCCTTGGCTCCTCGTTTGCGTTCCTTGGCTCAATGGCTGCGGCGTTTGCAGGTGCTGTTTCCATGGCAGCAGGCTTTGCAGGCCTCGTTATCGGTGCTGTTTTTGCAGGCCTTGTATATGTTGTTATTGCAATAATCGTTAAGTTTGCCGGTGTTAACTGGATTAACAAGCTCATGCCGGCTGCTGTTATCGGTCCTACAGTTGCAATAATCGGTCTTTCTCTGGCAGGTAACGCTATAGGCGATCTCCAGAAGGGTGGCGTATCAACCGCTCATCCCCTTATCTGCGTTCTCGTAGGTCTTGTAACTCTTATCATTGTTATTCTCTGCGCTACATACGGCAAGAAGATGACTCGCCTTATTCCGTTCATTCTCGGTATTCTCGGCGGATACGCAGTTGCTGCTGTATTTACCATTATCGGTAATGCTGCCGGAATTGACGCACTCAAGGTTATCGACTTCACAAAGATTTCCTCTCTCTGGGCAAACGGTATTGGTGTGGAAACATTCCTCACTATCCCTGATTTCACATTTGTTGAAGCAATCAAGGGCGTTAAGGAGATCGACGGCGCGTATATCGCTACTCTCGCAGTTGCATATCTTCCCGTTGCATTCGTTGTGTTCGCAGAGCACATCGCTGACCACAAGAACATTTCTTCTATCATCGAATCCGATCTTCTTGAGGATCCCGGACTTTCCAGAACACTTCTCGGTGACGGCGTAGGCTCAATGGCAGGCGCTTTCTTCGGCGGTTGCCCCAACACCACTTACGGCGAATCTGTAGGATGTGTGGCTATTACCGGTAATGCATCCGTGTATACTATCCTTACTGCGGCACTGCTTGCAATTCTCATTTCCTTCATTGCTCCGTTTGTTGCATTTGTAAACTCCATTCCCTCTTGCGTAATGGGCGGCGTTTGCATGGCTCTTTACGGATTTATCGCAGTATCCGGTCTTAAGATGGTACAGAAGGTTGACCTTAACCAGAATAAGAACCTCTTTGTGGTGTCTACAATACTTATCGCAGGTATTGGCGGTCTTACTCTTAACTTCGGTAAGGTTACCATTACCGCTATCGCATGCGCACTTATCCTTGGTATCATCGTAAACCTCATAGTTTCTAAGGCAAAAGAACAGTAATTAACAGAGGCTATTCAAATGAAAAACGTAACTATTTTCGATCATCCGCTCATCCAGCATAAAACAACAATTATGCGAATGAAGTCCACATCCAACAAGGAGTTCCGTGAGTCGGTTGAGGAGATAACAATGCTCATGTGCTACGAAGCACTGCGCGATCTTCCGCTTGAGGATGTTGAAATCGAAACACCCATCAAAAAGACAACTCAGAAGATCATCAAGGGCAAAAAGCTGGCAGTCGTTCCGATTCTCCGCGCCGGTCTTGGCATGGTTAACGGACTATTAAACCTCGTCCCCTCGGCAAAGGTGGGACACATCGGTATGTACCGCGACGAGGAAACCCTCCAGCCGCACGAGTACTACTGCAAGCTTCCGCCGGATATCGACGAGCGACTTATCGTCGTTGTTGACCCCATGCTCGCAACCGGCGGCTCCGCTATAGACGCTATCGCACAGATCAAGTCCTACGGCGGCAAGCATATCAAATTCCTTTGTCTTATCGCAGCTCCCGAGGGAATTGAAGCGCTCACAAAGTCGCATCCCGATGTTCAGATATACTGTGCAAACGTTGACGAATGTCTTAACGAAAACGGCTATATCGTTCCCGGACTCGGCGATGCAGGCGACAGAATTTTCGGCACAAAATAAATCCGTAGAACCCAGCCGCAAGGTTGGGTTCTCTTTTTGCCGCTTAAAAGTTACTTAATTGTAAAAATATTCCCAAACTATTGAAAAGTATGTGGATTTAGGATATAATAATTAGGTATCTAACTTTATAAAGGTTAGAAATCAAACTTTTTATCGGAGGGTGATAAGACTTGCTGAAACGCTTTAAATTGCTTATGTCATGTGTGCGTGAATATAAGCGGCCGACTGTGCTCACACTTCTTTTCATTGTGTGTGAAGCTGTAATCGAAGTGAT
>JAZTXD010000053.1:0-2066 GCA_045636265.1 Candidatus Flemingiibacterium sp. | reverse complement strand
CGGAAAGTCGATAAACTGCATACGGCGGTTGAGACCGTTAATAATCTCGGCAGTCGGCAGTGCGTTACATGCGTAAACGAGCTTACAGCGGGGGATAAAATCAATGTGATTCATACCCTTGTAGCACGCTTGCACAGAGGTTCCGTCTGCTACCTTGAGTAGCCACTCGCGTATCTCACCCTTGGAAAAGTCGCTGTTAATATCGGAGCCGATATTGAGCAGGGAATCTTTGAGGCGAATGCGCTGAAAACTCTCTGCAAGACCTGTCGGCTCAACGTGGGTAATGTTTGCTTCGCCGAATAGTTTTTGAATGATTTCCAGATATACCGATTTGCCGTTACCACCGCTACCTACGAGAATAAATACCTTTTGGTGGCGACAGTCGGAGAATAACGTATAACCCGCTATGAATTGCAAGTTTTCTGCTCGCCGTGGTTCTTCGTCGGTGACATCCTCGATGAACTGCTCCCACTGCGGGCATTTTGCATCGGCATCGTATTCATAGTCCATAATGATGGAACAATAGTCAGCTTGCGAAAAGTCTCTGAATGTGCCGCTCTCGATTTCAAGAGTGCCATTTTGGAAAGTCATAACGGGATTGCGGTCGAATGTTACATCGCAAACGGCACGGGATTTTAGTAGATTCTTAACTGCCTTTACACGGTTGTAGGTAGAGAAGCGCTTGCCGTACTGTTGGTCGGCATAGTTCTCGGCTATCAGATCCGAAATGAACTGCCACACCTTGCCGTTCCACTCATAAAAGCCGACGTTGTTAACATAGAGAAGTTGGTGTTTCTCTATGATTTCATCGGTAATCTGCGACTCAGAGGGCGCAGTCTCAGCGGCTTTTAGGATGGATTTTAGGACAGCCGGTGCAAAGCGATTTTCTAAGATGGGCTGAAAAAGCGCTACGGCGATTGCTGTGGAATCGGTATAACGATTTATCGACAGAATGAATTTTTTGAGTTCTTCGGCATCGGTGTACTGTGCTGCTATATAGCGCAGTCCATCCTCGGCAGAGTCGATGAGCGCTTGCAGGGAACCGCCCTGTGTGTAATAGTCGTTTACGTCCTTGATGCCCGCTGGCGTGTGCGCCACAAGGAACGGAATGCGCTCTTGAAATAGTTTTTTCGCGGTGCGCTCTGTGAATCCATCGCCCGCGTGGGATATAGCATCGTTATCGAAAATCACGAGAACCTTAGGGAACATACGGCAAGCCGAGATAACATCGGGCCACTGCGATTTCGAGAAGTTTCCCGTAATCGGGGAGAGAACAGCATAGCCCTCCCGCTCCCACGATACCGCATCGAAATATCCCTCAGAGATAATGAGAATATCCGAGCGGTTGTTGAGTGTTTGCCATCCCCACGGAATATGCTGATAGGATTGTGATTCGTCCATTGATGCTTTCATATATTTGTTTTCAGCGAAAGCACCGCCGGGGAGCGCGCGCGTTGCATAGTAAACGACCGCTCCGTTTTTAAAATAGGGAAGGAACAACCGCCCGCGCAGATAACCATCGGTAACACGACCAATCATCAGTCGGTCGGCATCCTCCTTCGTAAGTCCACGCTCGGCGAGATATTGATAATCCTCTGGGAGCAGCGCCTCGTGATATGCGGCGGTGCGGTTGCACAGGTACTGGATGTCGGCACGCCACGAGGAATTTTTCTTATCGGACTGAATGCCAAGTTCTCGTGCCAGTTCACGCACTGCCATACCGATGTCGCCGTTATATTGAAGTTGTGCCGCGAGATCGAGAACGTCGCCACCCGTGGCAGAGCCAAAGTCGTACCAATATTGATCCTCGCAGTAGAATGAAGTAGGATTTTTTGCGCCCGGACGAAGCGGTGACACGCACCGCCCGCCCGATTTAACGTGGATTCCGCGTCGGGACAGATATTCAGGACACGAAAGTCGTTGCTTAATCTTGTTTATCATAAGTGTGTATCACATCCTTTATCTGAACGATGATAACGCTATGCCGATTTTTATCCGTGAGTTCTGCGGAAATGAGCAGATTGCCGCTCCTGTCATAGCGATATAAAGTCGGATCGTAGCCATGT
>JAZTXD010000052.1:0-1089 GCA_045636265.1 Candidatus Flemingiibacterium sp. | reverse complement strand
CGGCTCGTCTCATCCTGGGGCTGAAGCAGGTCCCAAGGGTTGGGCTGTTCGCCCATTAAAGAGGTACGCGAGCTGGGTTCAGAACGTCGTGAGACAGTTCGGTCCCTATCCGCTGTGGGCGTTGGAGATTTGAGCGGAGCTGTCCTTAGTACGAGAGGACCGGGATGGACGTACCGCTGGTGCACCGGTTGCAGTGCCAACTGCACAGCCGGGTAGCTAAGTACGGCCGGGATAAGCGCTGAAAGCATCTAAGTGCGAAGCCCCCCGCGAGAAAAGATCTCCTTGCGCAAGCTGAAGATCCCTGGAAGACGAACAGGTAGATAGGTCAGAGGTGGAAGTGCAGTAATGTATGCAGCTGACTGATACTAATCGATCGAAAGCTTAATCAAGAACAGATAAACTCAGGAAGATCGGTAGAGGATTGAATCGCTGTTTAGGTTTTTATGGTGAAGCTCCGTGAGCCGGAGCTTAAAAAAAGAATACAGACTGCGAAGGATATTTTTCCTTCAGAGATCCGGTGGCAATAGCGGAGAGGATCCACCTGTACCCATCCCGAACACAGAAGTTAAGCTCTCCAGCGCAGAAGATACTTGGCGGGCGACTGCCCGGGAAAATATGACGCTGCCGGTTTAAGAGGACTACGAAAGTAGTCTCTTTTTTTATTTAGTTAAAACCATCGTCACCCAGGCGGTCGCCCGCCAACAAGGCGACTGCGCATTTTACGCGGCTTCAGCCGCAGTGTAAAATGCGACAGCGAAGGGAGAGATCCATCTGAATGATGATAGAAAGAAGGATCTCGACCGGAGGAGAGAGTCTGACGTTTCCTAAATCATAAGATTCTTACGTCAGACGAACGTTGCCCGGGAAAATATGACGCTGCCGGTTTTACAAAAAACGAACTCTTGAAAGAGAGTTCGTTTTTTAAGTTTACTGCGATAGCAGTAAACGTGTAAAACGGGACAGCGAAGGTCGGAAATCTTCATTGATAAGAACGTGGCCAGCAACGAAAACGGCGGGCTCAACAACGCGGCGTTTACAGAAGGCGTCAACGACGCGGTCATCACCGCGCAGTGCGCGCAGTGCCTGAAC
>JAZTXD010000051.1:0-12855 GCA_045636265.1 Candidatus Flemingiibacterium sp. | reverse complement strand
GCGGCGAAGCCGCAACTTCACAACATTTAGAAAAATCCGAAAACGCATAACAAAACAGCCGCCATAAGGCGGCTGTCATTTTTTTATTTACGCATGCGCGTCTATCCAATCGGCAACGATGTCAGGACGGGCAGGGAAGCCGTGGGGGTGATGTCCCTGAGATTCTCTCTTGAGCACCGTTAAAAGGCCGGGGTGATCTGCGTACGCATCCTCAAGAAGCATGGTGTTTTCCTCGTAGCGAACGATCGTATCATCGGTGCCGTAAAGTACAAGTATCGGAATCTTATGCTCAATAAGGATTGGCGCTTTGTTTATCGGGTGGTTGTCGAAGTTCAAAAGCTTGGCGCGTGTTATGCCCGGATAAGCCTTGGAAAATTCGTTGTTCCAAACCTTTATATCGCGCTCGTGACGGAAGTTTCCGGGATTGCTTACAAAGTTGAGCACCGGCGCGTCGATGAACATGCACTGTACCGATTCCGGATGAAATCCTGCAAAGTTCACGGCATGGCATCCGCCGCAGGACATGCCAACGGGAATGCATTTGTCTGCAAGACCGTATTTTTCACTGATAAACTTCGTGAAGCGTGCCTTGGCATCGCAGTCCTCTTTTGTTGCCCAACGATTGTTGTTGGTCAAATACGCACAGTGATAACCGCGTTTTAAAAGCTCAATCTCTGTTTCAGGGAATGCGCCCCAATATTCAGTCTTAATAGTCCAGCTTTTCTTTTCGTTAGCCTTTTCGGGAAATACGATTATCGCACGCTTTCCCTCAAAGGTGAACTCTTCCATTTTAAAGCCGTACCAAAGCTGTTTTTCGCTCATGGATTTATTCCTCCAAGTTAGGCGTTCTGCTCTATCCAATCAGCGATGATGCCGGGACTCGCCGGGAAGCCGTGGGGGTGATGTCCCTGGGATACTCTCTTTATAATGGTGAGAAGTCCGGGATGATCCTCGTAAATTTCCTCAAGCAGCTTACCGTTCTGATCGTATACTACGACGGTGTCGTCTGTTCCGTATACCATGAGAATCGGAATCTTATGCTCAATAAGCACGGGCGCTCTGTTTATGGGATGATTGCTGAAGTTGAGAAGGTCTGCACGCTTGATCCCGGGATATGCCTTAACGAACTCATTTTCCCACATTTTATCATTGCCGGGACGGTCAAAGCTTGCGGGAATATCAACAAAGTTAAGTACCGGCGCATCAATGAACATGCACTGTACGCTCTCGGGATGATATCCTGCAAAGTTTACAGCATGGCAGCCGCCGCAGGACATACCAACGGGGATGCACTTGTCTGCAAGGCCGTACTTTTCGCTGATAAACTTCGTGAAGCGAGCCTTGGCGTCGCAGTCCTCTATAGTTGCCCAGCGGTTGTTATTTCTGAGGTATGCACAGTGGAAACCTCTCTTTAAAAGCTCGATCTCTGTTTCAGGGAAAGCATCCCAGTATTCGGTTTTTATAGTCCAGCTTTTCTTTGCGTTTGCCTTTTCGGGAAATGCGATTATCGCCTGTCTGCCCTCAAAGGTGAATTCTTCCATTTCAAAGCCGTGCCAAAGCTGTTTTTCGCTCATGTTTAAGTCCTCCGTTATTTATGTGATGTGTCGCCGACGAGCTCGCGCCATTTTGCGACAGTTTCTTTATCGGGTTCTTCTATGTCTTTGCACGCATACTCACGTCCGAGCGCCTCGTATTTGTACGCTCCGAGGATGTGGTAGGGCATTACCTCAATTCCGATACAGCTCCTAAGTCCGCTTGCAATTTCCTTTGCAGCTTTAAGATGCTCGGTTCTATCATTAAGTCCCGGGATGATCGGAAGTCGCAGATACACCGGAACACCGTGCTCTGATATCGTTTTAAGATTATCAAGTATCGGCGCAAGTTCAACGCCTGTGTACTTCTTGTGAAGTATGGGATCTGTTTCCTTGATGTCAAACAGTACGAGATTGCAGTGGGCGATCACGTCAAGCAGCGCATTTTTTGAAGCGAATCCGCTGGTTTCGATAGCGGTGTGTATGCCCTCTGCCTGACAGCGTTCGAGAAGCTCTGCCACGAATGTGTGGTGTGCGAGCGGTTCACCGCCGGATACTGTCACTCCGCCGTGTGAGGTGGAGTAGAAGATTTTGTCGCGTACAACCTCGTCAAAGACCTCATCCACGCTTACTTCACGTCCCGAAAGCTCCATTGCTTTGCCGGGACACTGTCCTGCACACTTGCCGCAGTTCTTGCACTTTTCGGAATCATACGTGTGACCTTTTTCCGATATGCTGTGAGAGCCGTACGGACAGATGAGGGTGCATTTACCGCAGTGACGGCACTTTTCCGCCTGATACATCATCTGCGACTGTGCGCACTGTGACTCCGGGTTGTGGCACCACAAACATGACAGCGGACAACCTTTAACGAACACGGTGGTACGTATTCCGGGACCGTCGTCTGTGCAAAAACGCGATATATTGATTATATTTGTGCGATTCATGCCCGATTATTTATGTACGTTTCTCTTGATGACCATTTTCTTGAGGTCATCGGACAGATTGCAGAAATAGTCGGAGAAGCCGCCAACGCGTATAACGAGATTCTTGTGAAGCTCGGGATTAGCATACGCTTCTTTGAGCATTTCCGGATTGATGCATGTAACCTGCATCTGGATGCCGCCGAGGTTCATATATCCGAGCACGAGAGCCTTCATGTTTTCGTCGGTGATATCGGGATCAATACGCATATTGAGAACCGGAATACCGAGTGCGCGCTCGAGATTCATAGAGGTTACGCTCTTAAGAAGTGCGGTCGGGCCCTTGGTATCCTTGCCCATAACAGCACCGAGGGAGTCTGCGAGCGGCTCGCCGTCGCGGCGTCCGTCGGGAGTTGCCGGAACGTGCTTGCCGTGGATAGCCATGGAGCGGAACATAATAGCCGCGGGAACGAATGCAAGGCCGATTGCAGGCTTCTTATCATCAAGATAGCTGTAGATCTCGGTGGTGAGTCTGTTTGCGAGCGCGTTTGCATCATCGTTGTCTATACCGTGGTGGATAGGATGATTGCGGCATTCTGCGAGGAATGCTTCATCGTTTGCCGCGAGAAGCGACTTGAATGTTTCCTTATCGTACTTCTTATCGTTGAAGATAAAGTCGCGGATAACAAGCAGGGAGTCAATAACGTTACTGAGAGCCGCGAAGTAAACAAGGCTCCAGCCGTAACGTGCGCCGCCGTTGTTGAATTCAATTCCCTTGTCAATGCAGTCATCGATGAGAAGAGTTCTCATAGGAAGCGGACCGTATTTCGAGCGGATGATCATGGATTCGCTTATTGCATCGAGAACATCCTGAGTTTCTCTATGAATGTCCTTTACAAAGCCCTTGTAGAAGTCTTCAAACGTGTCAGCCTCGTCAAGATGATCGCGGATGTAGTTAGAAAGAATCCACAGAACGTTGATGCCGGCATCTCCGCTTCCGACGTTGCTGAGTCCGGAGAGGGAAGACTCGGTGCATCCAACACCGCAGTAGAGCTTGATGTCATCTTCGGTGATGCACGGGAACTTCTTCATAAGACCGTTATAGAGAATGTCCTTGTTATAGAAAGCAGGCTGACCGTTGCTGGTGCGCATACATTCAAACGCCTTTTTCCAGATAACATCGGGCGTGTTGTTGTCAACTAAAAGCTCAACCTGCGGTCTGCGCTTGCCCTTGCAGGCTTCAAGACACTGAAGAGTAAGGTCAACGTCCTCGCAGTGGAGTGCCATGGAGTAACCGTTGTTGATATCGAGGTTATCGTAAAGATTGTCGATAAGGTCAACGATGTTCTCGCCGTTATGGTAAGGCTTAAGACCGGACGCAAGGCATCCGAGGTCATCGCATCCGTCGAAGTACATAACGAAGTTCCAAGCAAGAACCGCCTCGTAAATATTAGTTGCGGGGTTCATGGGAACCACTTCCATAGCGGCGATAAGCTTTTCGTCAGCGCCGACTTCCTTAAGGTATGCAAGGCAACGGGAGTGATAGTTTCGAAGTCCTTCTACGATTTCAAGAAGACCGTCGCGAAGCTCCTTGTCTTCAATCTTCTCGATTCTCGGAACGTAGGAGTTGAAGCCTTCCTTCAGCACGCGCTCATAGTACGGAAGCGAGTGCTGTGCCATGTTGCAGGCAACTGTATGTACATAGGGAACTGTAGATTTATATTTGCGGAAATCTGCTTCAAACGCTTCAGCAAGCTCCGGCTGGGTTTCCGGAAAGGCGGGATCCATTGTAAGTCCCATCATGAAGCAGGGACGGATATTTACGCTCATGTCGAGCTTGCCCGACGGATAAAGCGGCTTGCCCTCATATTCGGGAAGGCTACAGTTTTCCCAATATCTGCGAAGAGCCTTGGATTTTCTGTAGAAAATGGATCTGTCGAGATCTTCGTATAGACCTGCTGCGGCGTATTCGCCTATTTCAAGAAACTGTTCTTTTGTATTCATAACATATTTCCTCCTGGTTGTATAAATGTAAAACCCCAAAAAAGGCAAAAGAGCACCTTGACCTTTTAATCTATGATTATTACCGACTTATCAGCGTAATAAAACATCATAAAGATCAACATGCTCCTAAAAGATTAAGCTATTCGATTGAATTGCCTTGGTGAGCCACTGGAGATTCGAACTCCAGACCCTTTGATTAAAAGTCAAATGCTCTGCCAACTGAGCTAGTGGCTCGTAATATAGGTACTTGGTAGTCTTCCCAAGCACCTATATATTATACCATAATGAGTATATCTTGTCAATAGGTTTTTCGGAATTATTTCAAATATTTGCGCTGTGCCCCATAGTAATCAAGAACGCCGTCTGCGATAGCTTTTGCTATAGTATCAACGGCATCGTCCTTCATCATACGCTCGTATTCCTCAACGGATGTGATAAAGCATGTTTCAACAAGTGTTGACGGGAATTTCGGATTGCGTACCATGGCAAGACGCTGTTTTGTGGGGGAGCGGTCGAGCTTGTTGAGCGCTGTTGAAATGCTCTCTCCCATAACATCCGTGAGCATATATCCCGAATCCGACCAATAGAGTCCCACAACGCCGCGGATCTTGGTGATGTCAGACGTGTACGGCATGGAATTCTGGTGTATCGATATCATAAGGTCAGGCTGTACGTCAATAAGCGTCTGCATGCGGTCGGCTATCGGCACGTCGATCTCGCACTCGCGGTCGCGTATCTGGATTACGGTTGCGCCAAGGTTTTTGAGATAAACCTCTGCCGCCATTACAATCTCAAGATTGAAATCAGATTCGTTCATAGCCCCCTCAGCTGCACCGAGCGGACCGAGTGCACCGGGATTTTTGCCGCCGTGACCGGCATCGAGAATTATTGTTTTGCCCTGAAGCGGCTTGTCCGTGTCGGGCAGAACCTCGGGATTTTTACACTCAACTACAAGATAACCGTCCTCATAGTAATGGTCGAATCCGTAGAAGTTTTCAATTGCCACGAGCTTAAACCAATACTTGTAGGAGTTGACCTTTGCGCTTTTTTCGCCTCTCACGGAAGTAAACAGCGGATTGTCCGCAAGGCTGACACTCGGAGCTGTTTTGGTATCGATATTGTAGATCGTTACACAAAACTCGCCGTTTTCTATGTAACAGTTTACGGGGATATTTTCATTGCATTTTATCTTGAAATAGGTTGCCTTTTCATCTTTTGTGATGCGTGCCTCGCTCACTGCAGCGATTTTTATGGGCTGTGTGTCAAGCACGCGAATCTTGTCGGTGGACACGTATCCGCCGCAGCGAAGCTTATAAAATCCGCTTGAAATTGATACGGCGTTGTCGCGCATGCCTGCCGACTGCGGTGTGTAATCGTCATAATACCAGCTGTCATACGCAATCTTCATTTCCGTGTCGTCACCGATGATTTCAACGGGGATAGATGCGCCTTTACCGCATACTCGTATTTTGGCTGATTCTGCGGTGTATGTTTTTCCACCGTAAACGCTTGTGAACTTTATTTTTCCGAGGTCACGGATAGCTCCGTCCTTCTCACTTAGAGTAAAGCTTCCGGTGTATACCTCTTTCATATATTTGTTGCCGTCATACGGAACGTAGAGCGTGGGTGTGAGCTTTATGGTCTTGCCATCAAGCGTCGCAGTTACCTTTGCCCCTCGCGGTGCTGTGACGCTGACGGGAAGTGTTCCGCTGCCCATCCACTCGTAGGAGGGGGTGATAGACGTTATGCCGGGAGATGTGAGCGTTGGGTACACAACCTTATCCGGGGTCTGTACGGGTTGTGTGCCGCGGTTTATAACGTACTCCTTGGTTTTGCCTTTGTGGGAGAATGTGAATGTGTTTTTGCCCTCATTAAGCGGCAGATAAAGCGAGAAGTAACCGCTTTTTGTGCGGCCTACAGGATTTCCGTCTATGTAGAGCGGCTCGCTCGGATCGGACGTGCCGATCACGAACGTTCCTGTGCCGTCGATATAGCTGTTGTTATACGGTATGCTTATAATAAGATCTCTATTGTTAGTCTTAACATCGGTGTAGGTTATTTCTTCCTTGAAAACATCTTTTGTTTCGTCAAAGAGTCCCTTGGAGTTGTTTTTGAGTGCCGCGTAGCCGTAGAGAATAGAGCCTCGGTATGAAAGCTCGGCGCGGGCAAATTCAACCTGACAGCGAAGCTCATTTTCGGGATCTTCCCATGTGTCATAGTTGTAAACTCCGTGGCTTATAATGAGGTCGATGTCCGTTCCGTCAAGCAGTGTATTCCACCAGCGTGTGAGCACGTCATAGCGTGCCGCAGACGTTGTAAATCTCCAGTATATCTGCGGTGCGATATAGTCAATATAACCGCCCTTTATCCATGCTGTGGGATCGCAGTAGATCGCCGAATAGGATTCAAGACCGGATGTGTCACTGCCTCCGTTTTTGCCGTCATCGTTCTGCCAGATACCAAACGGCGCTATACCAAACTGACAGTCGGTGTTTGCCGCCTTAATAGCGACATAGCACTCCTCGACCATTTTGTTAACGTTATCGCGACGCCAATCGTCCTCTGACATGCCATTCCCGTATTTTTTATAGGTTGCGCTGTCGTCGAAAACGGCACCGCTTACGGGGTACGGATAGAAGTAGTCGTCGAAGATTACGCCGTCAACGGCATAGTTTGACACGATCTCCGCAACGCCGTCTGCGATAAGCTTTCGTACCTCCGGCTGACCGCAGTCGAAATAAAGCCTTCCGTCTGCATATGCAACCACATATCCGGGATTTTTGCGTGCCGGATGATTTTCGGCAAGCGCGGACGGGTCATGCTTTGGGGCACTCGCGGATCCTACGGTAACGCGGAGCGGATTCACCCAAGCGTGAACGGCAATGCCCTTGGCGTGTGCGGCTTTCAGCAGGTATTCAAGAGGATCAAAGCCGCCGGGGAAAGCCTCGCCCTGTGTTCCTGTGATGTATTCCGATGTGGGGAAGATATCCGATTTATAGAGTGCATCCGACGAGGGGCGCACCTGGAAGTATATCGCGTTCAGATTTGCATCAACGCATGTTGCCACAATATCGTCAAGCTCTGCGCGAAGTTCATCGGCGGAGAGTCCTTTTTTAGACGGGTAGTTTATATTTTGCACGGTGGCAATATATATGCCGCGCACCTCTTGATTTTTGTTTGATTCTTTTACATCTGCATATCCGCTGTCATCGGGCATATTCGTTATAGGGGGATTGTTTTGCGACGGGTCAACAACGTCACCGTCGGATCTGCCCACGGAAAATGACGGGATGATGACAACTATTACAGCGAGTGTAAGGGCAATAAGGGCGAGAACGGATGCTGATATGATAATATATGTCCTGTTCCAAAGGTTTCTCGGGATGCGTATCGGTTTGGAGCTGGTATCATTCATCGGCTATCTCCTCAAAAATAGGATTACATTAACTACAGTATATCAAAAAATGTCGTATTTTGCAATAGGGAAGATGTTGAATTTTTGCAAATTTATCACATGTAATTATTACCAGTACAGATAATTATATTCACTTGGGGTGTGTGATTAGGACTTTTATACGGCGGATGTTGTAATAAAGATATGCATGTACACATAAAATATCAAAAAAGTATTCGGAGGTGAGTATTGGTGCGTGATGTTGTTCCATATAAAGGGCGAGGGGGGGAAGCGCGGTATTCAGGTGTGATTATTGCGGCGGCAAGGTTTGTCGGTATGGTGCTGATTTTATGCGCTGTGTGTGCGTTTACATATTTTCTTTGGCGGTTTATGGCAGGTGATGAGAGCGTGCCAGCATCCGGTGTCGGAGCGCAGTCGGGACCGATAATAGTGATCGACGCAGGACACGGCGGCATTGACAGCGGTGCCGTGGCCGCGGACGGAACCGAGGAGAAAAATTTGAATCTTTCCATAGCACAAAAACTTGCCGCACTGTGCAGTGCGGCAGGAATAGAGTGTGTGCAGACAAGAACCGGCGATTTTATGCTTGTTGATGAGAGCGTAACATCTCACCGCAAGATGCACGATTTGAAGAACCGCTTGGGAGTAGCGACCGAGATTAAGGATAGCGGCCGCGAGGTGATACTTGTAAGCATACACATGAACAAATTCACATCGCCAAAGTATTCGGGGCTGCAGGTGTGGTATTCCAAAAACGACGAGTCATCTGCGGGAATGGCATCGTATATTCAAGGCTACGCGAAAACGTGGCTTGACAGCGGCAATAACCGCGAAACGAAGGGAGCCACATCCTCAATATATCTGCTTGACAGAGCGGATTTTACGGCTGTGCTTGTGGAGTGCGGATTTTTGTCAAACGTGGCGGAATGTGAAAAATTAAAGACCGAGAAGTATCAGAAAGAGGTGGCGATGACGGTGTTTTCAGCGCTTTGCGAGTATTTATCGAGAAAATAAAAAGGTTGTCGCTGTGAGCGACAACCTTAATAAATTTACTTAATCTTCTTAAGCTCGTCAACAAGGTCGAGAGCTTCCCACGGAGCGTTAAGATCTTCACGTCCCATGTGACCGTAAGCCGCGAGCTTTCTGTAGATCGGGCGGCGAAGACCCAAGCGGTCAATGATAGCTGCAGGGCGAAGGTCAGCAAGCTCTGCAACCTTTGCGGAAATCTTCTCGGGATCAACTGTTGCGGTACCGAAGGTTTCGATGAGCACCGAAACGGGCTTTGCAACGCCGATTGCGTATGCGATCTGAACCTCACACTTGGATGCAAGACCAGCCGCAACAACGTTCTTTGCTATGTAGCGAGCAGCGTAGGAAGCACTGCGGTCAACCTTTGTCGGGTCCTTACCGGAGAATGCGCCCCCGCCGTGACGGGAATATCCACCGTAGGTGTCAACGATTATCTTACGGCCGGTAAGACCGGAGTCGCCGTGGGGTCCGCCGACAACGAAACGTCCGGTGGGGTTAACGAAAATCTTGGTATTATCGTCAATGAGATTTGCGGGGATGATAGGCTTGATTACGTTTGCAATAACGTCAGCGCGAATCTGCTCAAGCTCTACATCAGCGCTGTGCTGGGAGGAGATAACCACTGCGTCAACACGCACAGGCTTGCCGTCCTCGTATTCAACAGTTACCTGGGATTTTCCGTCAGCGCGGAGATAGGGAAGAGTGCCGTTCTTGCGTACTTCGGTAAGACGGAGTGCAAGCTTGTGTGCGAGCGAAATCGGAAGCGGCATAAGCCCGGGAGTTTCATCGCAAGCGTAGCCGAACATAAGGCCCTGGTCACCGGCACCGGTGTCGAAGTTGTCAGTAAGTGCGCCTTCTTTTGCCTCGAGAGCCTTGTCAACGCCGAGTGCGATGTCAGGTGACTGACCGTGAATCTGATTGAGAACCGCGCAGGTATCGCAGTTAAAGCCCTTTGCATCATCATCGTAGCCGATCTCGCGAACGGTTTCGCGAACGATCTTCTGGAAATCAACAACCGCCTTGGTTGTGATCTCGCCCATGAGCATTACAATGCCGGTTGTTGTGGTTGTTTCGCATGCAACACGGGACATGGGATCCTGCTCGAGCAGGGCATCGAGTACCGCATCGGAGATCTGGTCGCAGATTTTATCGGGATGTCCTTCGGTTACGGACTCGGAAGTGAAAAGATGTCTTGCCATTTTATTATCCTCCAAAATTTGTATTTATTAAGTGATGAAAAAGCCCTCGGAAAACCGAGGGCTAAAAGGCATTATGATGCTCTCATCTCCTCGGATTTAGCACCTTTCGATGTAAAAATCGCAGGTTGCCGGGTTTCATAGGGCCGGTCCCTCCACCACTCTTGATAAGATATTATTTTTACAAGTATATTGTATCACACAAAATGCGATTTGTCAAGTAGTATCAGAACAGTTGCGCGAAAAAATTAACGATTTGCGCACCGAACTGCGAAACGATTGTCATTATTATTCCTGCACCAACTACGCCGCCAAAAATCGATAGTGATGCGTTACCCTTTTTCATATCAAACAGTGATGCAACAAGCGCGCCCGTCCATGCACCGGTTCCCGGGAGAGGTATTGCGACAAAGAGGAAGAGACCCCAAGCGCCGTATTTATCGATTTTCGGGCGGTTTTTGTCGGCTTTTTCATAAAGCCAATTCGATACTTTATTGAAAAGTCCTACACTGCATCCGCGCATCCATTTAAGCACCGCTTTAACAAACAGCAGAATAACAGGAATCGGCAGACAGTTGCCGATAATTGCTACGATAAGTGTCCAATGCCACGGGAGTCCCATTCCCGTGCCGATCGGAACAGCACCGCGCAGTTCGATAAGCGGTACCATCGATACAAAGAATACGGTCAGATATTTAAGCAGAAGTGACATTTTTACCCCTTATTTTTTTATGGGAACGATCCACTCAACTCTACCGCCAAATACGAAAATAAGCGTTAAAACGGAAGCGATGATTACGATAAGTCCCACAATAGAGAGAATGATGGTTGTGTTAGTGAATTTATATGTTTCATTTCCTTTGGGAATGCAATTTGTTGCTTTCAAAGCCATAGAAATAGGTTTATAAATGATTAAAACAATGGAGGCGTTTATCAATGCTTTGAGCGCATTGAAAGGGAGAAGCAACGGTATGATAAGTTCGGCGATTGCTGAAACAGGCATTCCTGTGTAAATGGGAGTTATCAATAAGTTAAGGAATACCATTGCGACTGTAGTTGATAAAACCGATGCAAATAAGCCGACAACGGCACCGGTCATTGTTTTTTTGATTTTAGGTGCATATTTGTAAATAGAGCTACCTACGGCAGCAAATATCGCGGTTGAGATGAAGTTCATTAAGAAGCCCCAAAATTGCGTGGTACTTATTGTGAACATTTCGATTAGAGATACAAGCAGAGAAATGATGATTCCGGCAATTGGATTGAAAATCATTGATGCGACCATTATTATCGCATCCTTAACGTCAAAAGACAAAAATCCGCCAATACCTCCAATATGTAAAACAAAAAGGCTGGCGAACGAAAGTGCCGCAAACATAGCGAGCACAACATATTTTCTTGCATTAAAAGCTTTCATTTTTACCCTCCGTAAAATATTTGTGAAGATAAAAAAAGCTTTGAAAAGGGAATCTCTTTTTCTATCTTCTCTCATCCGGACTGTAACCGTCGGTACGGGAATTTCACCCGTTCGGCCGCATTTGCGGTTCGTGGACTTTACCACCGGTATGGATTTGCACCATGCCCCGAAGATAATTCGTTTGTTATAATGTATTATGGGGATCGCCTAAGCGATCCCCATAAAGTTTAGCTTTTGGCTAAAATTATTCGATAATGGAAGCAACGACGCCGGAACCAACGGTTCTGCCACCCTCACGGATAGCAAGACGGAGACCCTGCTCAATAGCGATAGGAGTGATAAGCTCAACAGTCATATCAACGTTATCGCCAGGGCGGCACATTTCAACGCCCTCGGGAAGGTTGATGATACCGGTAACGTCGGTAGTTCTGAAGTAGAACTGAGGTCTGTAACCGGAGAAGAAGGGCTTCTGACGTCCGCCTTCTTTTTCAGTAAGAACGTAAACCTGAGCTACGAACTTAGTGTGGGGGTTTACAGAGCCGGGCTTGCAGAGAACCTGACCGCGCTCGATCTCGTTCTTCTGGATACCACGGAGAAGTGCACCGATGTTATCGCCTGCTTCAGCGCTGTCCATGAGCTTATGGAACATTTCGATACCGGTAACAACAGTCTTCTTGCGCTCGTCGGTAAGACCGATGATCTCAACTTCCTCGTTGAGCTTGATTACGCCACGCTCAACTCTACCGGTAGCAACAGTACCACGGCCGGAGATGGAGAATACGTCCTCGACAGGCATAAGGAAGGGCATGTCGTCGTTACGAGCGGGAGTAGGAATGTACTCGTCAACAGTCTTCATGAGCTCAACTACAGGAGCGTACTCAGGAGAGTTGATGTCGGTGGAAGCAGAGAGAAGTGCCTCACGAGCGGAACCGCGGATGATAGGAGTATCATCGCCCGGGAAGTCGTACTCGTTGAGGAGGTCACGGATCTCCATGTCTACGAGGTCAAGAAGCTCAGCATCGTCAACGATGTCGCACTTGTTCATGAATACAACGATTGCGGGAACGCCAACCTGACGAGCAAGAAGAACGTGCTCGCGGGTCTGCTGGAGAGGACCGTCGGTACCTGCAACAACGAGGATAGCGCCGTCCATCTGAGCTGCACCGGTGATCATGTTCTTAACGTAGTCAGCGTGGCCGGGGCAGTCAACGTGAGCGTAGTGACGGTTATCAGTCTCGTACTCAACGTGTCTGGTGTTGATTGTGATACCACGTGCCTTCTCCTCGGGAGCGTTATCGATCTGGTCGTATGCCATGAACTCGTTAGCGCCGTTAGCGAT
>JAZTXD010000050.1:0-5404 GCA_045636265.1 Candidatus Flemingiibacterium sp. | reverse complement strand
TGCGAGGGATACAAGAAGTTCCTCGACAACGGCAAGACCGAGCGCGAGGTTGTAGTTGAGTCTATCGAGCTTATCAAAGCAAAGGGCTACAAAGAGTACAAGCTCGGCGACAAGCTTATTGCAGGCGGCAAATACTACCTCAACAACAGAAACAAGAGCCTTTTCATGTTCAGACTCGGCACAGAGTCCATTGAAAACGGTATCCGCATCACCGCATCGCACATCGACTCCCCCAGAGTTGACTTCAAGCCTCAGCCGCTTTATGAAGACAGCGAGCTCTGCTTCTTCAAAACACACTACTACGGCGGTATCAAGAAGTATCAGTGGGTTGCAACTCCTCTTTCGCTCCACGGCGTTATCTGTAAGCCCGACGGCGATGTTACCGTACGCATCGGTGACGATGAGAGCGAGCCTGTATTCTATATAAGCGACCTCGCTCCGCATATCGCACAGCTTCAGGCGAAGAAGACTGTTGGCGAGGCTATAAGTGGTGAACAGCTCAACGTTCTCGCGGCAAGTGAGCCTTACGATGACGAAAAGGTTTCCGACAAGGTGAAGCTTACTGTACTTTCTATGCTTAACGAAAAGTACGGCTGCACCGAGGCTGACCTCATCAGCTCCGAGCTTTGCGCAGTTCCCGCAACAAATGCGCGTGATGTAGGATTCGACCGCTCTATGATCGGCGCTTACGGTCACGATGACCGCGTTTGCGCATATCCGTCCATTACCGCTATGCTTGAGTCCGAGGATTCTCCTCACACTCTGCTTAACATTATCGCGGACAAGGAAGAGGTTGGCTCCGACGGCGTTTCCGGTATGCAGTGCGCGCTGCTTGCAGACCTTATTGAGGAGATAGCACTTGCACTCGGCGGCAATCCGAGAATTGTACATCAGAACTCCAAGTGTCTGTCCGCTGACGTAAACGTAGCGTACGATCCCAATTTCCCCGAGGTGTTTGAGCGCCGCAACACCGCATTCCTCAACCACGGCGTTGTTCTCTCGAAGTACACCGGTTCCCGCGGAAAGTCCGGTACATCCGACGCTTCGGCAGAGCTTGTATCCTTCGTTACTAACATTTTCAACGAGAACGATGTTGATTGGCAGATCGCAGAACTTGGCAAGGTTGACCTTGGCGGCGGCGGAACTGTTGCAAAGTTTATCGCTAACAACAACATCGATGTTATCGACCTCGGTGTGCCGGTAATCTCCATGCACGCACCCTGGGAGCTTGTTGCAAAGTACGACGTTTACATGGTTCACAAGGCTGTAAGAGCATTCTACAAATAAGACACAGAAAGACCGACTCGCATGCGAGTCGGTCTGATTTTTATTTTATGCGGTACTCTTCGATAAACTCAACAATCGGCGTGGGATCGTCGAGTGAGTGCGGATGGTGGTCGCAGTCGGGTTTGGTTATCACCTCTATTATTGCACCTGCCGCTTCCATACGCTCGGCAGTGACCTTGCCGTTTATCTCCCAGTTTACAACTGTGTCGACGAGTCCTGCGACTATTATTGTTGGAATGTGCGCTATTTTATCTGTTTTATCTATGGGATTTTGGTCGAAGGTGGCGAGAGTTTCCTCGGTAAGAGCGTAAACTTTCATACATTCGCGGTACTCCCTTGAGTCTTTGTTCTTGCATGGCCAGTCACGGATGTCCTGAACCGGCGCGTCAAGGTAGAGTGCACCGACAGAATCCGGGTATTTCGCCGCATAGTTTACCGATATAAGTCCGCCGGCAGAGAAGCCGAAGAGAACAGGTTTATCCGAAAGCCCGAAATAATCCTCGGCAAAGCTGTAGAACGCGCGCATCAAGCGCAGCGATTCATCGCATCCGAACATGTTAGTCACTCTGTAGTAAACGATATGCCAGCCGCGCTCAAGCATAGCCTTATCAGCAACGTCAAACGCCTCAAAATACTCCGCACGCCACACTGTGGGATTACCCTCGGCGGGTTCGTGGGGGATTACGATTATCGCTTCACGTCCGTTTAAGCTAAAGCGGAGAATAGACGAGGTGTCGGTATAGCGCTTGAGCGATTCATACTGATATGTGGCTGTTATGTTAGTATCGGGATTGTTGTAATTTTTCACCGAAAGCTTTTGAGTACCGCGCTTTTTCATATTAAATTCGGGCAACTTTGTCTTTTCATCGGCGGTTGTTTGTTCGTCCTTAACAGTTGTATCCGTTGTGTCGGTGTTTTCAGCAGGCTTTCCTGCGCATGAGGCAGAGAAAAGTGCAAGCGCAAGAAGCAGGGAAGCCAATAATCTTTTTTTCATGTGTCTTTTGCCTTTCCATTCAAAATTACGGTTTGGATTAAGTATACCACATATACCGCAAAAATGTCAAGAAAAAGCTTATTTTGACATATTTATTTCGTCTTGACAATGCGATTTGCCAATGGTATAATATGATTGAAATACTAAAATTCAGAGGTGCGACCATGAGGGAATTTAAGGTTGACAAATTAAATGTAAAAGCATTTGACACACGTCGCCAAATGGGCGAGGCTGCGGCGATCGATATAAAAAACAAATTCTGTGAGCTTCTTAAAGAGAAGAGTGAAATCAACGTAATTTTTGCGGCGGCGCCGTCGCAGAATGACGTTCTTAAAGCTCTGGCGGAAGATAAAGAAATTGAGTGGGGAAGAATTAACGCTTACCATATGGATGAATATATCGGCTTACCCGGCGATGCGCCGCAGGGATTCGGCAACTTCCTTCGCGAGCATATATTCGGACTTGTACCGCTTAAGAGCGTAAACTATATCGACTGCACAGCGACGGATC
The DNA here is from genome assembly GCA_045636265.1 of Candidatus Flemingiibacterium sp. Taxonomy (GTDB): domain Bacteria; phylum Bacillota; class Clostridia; order Oscillospirales; family CAG-272; genus Flemingiibacterium. The sequence continues at coordinate 2,613 of JAZTXD010000050.1, read as the reverse complement.
CCGAGGCTGAAGCTGCTCGCTATGCGAAGCTTATCGCCGAAAACAAACCCGACGTAGTAATCAAGGGTATCGGCGAAAACGGTCACATCGCTTTCAATGATCCGCCGGTTGCAGACTTTAACGACAAGCTTCTTGTTAAGAAAATAGCTCTCGATGAGATTTGCCGCAATCAGCAGGTAAATGACGGATGCTTTGCCAAAATAGACGACGTTCCAACACATGCGCTTACTCTTACAGTACCGGCGCTTGTCAGTGCCCCATATCTTTTCTGTATCGTACCTGCGCCTACCAAGGCGGCGGCAGTTAAGGAAACGCTCACCGGCACTATCGACGAGCACTGTCCGGCGAGTATTCTGAGATTACAGGACAACGCTATTCTTTATCTTGACAAGGACAGCGCATCACTTCTCTAAAGCAAAATCCACCCGACTTATGTCAGGTGGATTTTTTCTTATTCTAAGCTTTCGAAATATGCCTTCAGATCCTCGGCAAGGAGTGTCGAGAATGCAACGCTTCCTTTGGTGCTCATGTGCCCCCAGTCGGAATAGTTGCTCACGGTTTCGTTGATCTCTCCGGCAAGGTCATCGTTGTAATTAAGGAATGTGATTCCGTAATCCTCGGCTATCTTTTCAAGCTTGGCGTTGTTTGGGTGCATCTTGGTAGTGCGGCGTCCTTCGAGATATTCTGGAACCTGCACGAAGATGACATGTATGTCATTTTCTGCGAAAATATCGAGAAGCTCACGAAGCGCATCCCATTGGTATCCCTTGTCGTTGCATTTTTGATCGACAACGCGTCTGCCGTTGTAGTGCTTTTCCCACGGGATAAAGCCTTTATAAAACTCACTTGTTACGTAACCGTCCTTATCCACGAGATGTTCGTGCTCATACACCGGAATTGTATCACTGTAATCGGCGACGGAACCTGTATCGATCTTTCCGCCGTTCAGATAATAGCCGATCATTTCGGGAATTCTGTCGCGCGAGTAGATTATCGGTATATGACGGAATGCGTAGGTGAGAAGCGCATCAAGCTTTGACTCGCTTTCCTCGGATTGTTCGGCTTCGCTATCGGTGGCCTTTTCATCTTCCGCCTCAACCTCGGTTTCGCGGATTTTTCGCATAATGTCCACAGCACCGTCGGGATTGGTGTCAAAATCAATACGCCGCCACAGCCATTCGTCATCGCACATGAACCAATCAACACAGAAGACGATGGTTTCAGGCATGGGGTACCCCGACTCGAGGAAGATTTCCCACCAATCAAGATAATACTCCGGATTTGAGCCGTTAAGTGAGAAATTGTACCATGAGCGCTCCGGCATCAATTCTTCAAAGTAGAGCGGATTAACGCCGTTTACGGCGTGCGATGTTCCAAGGAAAATAGTGTCGGCGTTGTACATATTCGTGTACATCTCGTAGAACTGACCGTAGTAGTGGTAGAGCGGGCGATTTTTGTTCTGCTGATAAAACGCTTCATACTCCTCGGCTTGCTTTGCGGCAAGCTCGGCTTCAAGTCGAAGAAGCTCCTCGGCACTTCCTGCGTTGTTTATTGCTTCTTCAAGGTTTTCTGTTTGCTTTGACATGGCGCGTACTGCCGCAATTTCATCGTCAAGGAATTTCTGCATCCCGAAATTAAGTCCGAGCGCCAATACAAACGCTATGGCAACAACAGCGAAGCCTTTCAAAAAGAGCCGCGGTAGGCATTTTAAATCGTGTTTATTATTCATAAAATCCTCCCGTAACTCAGAATTGGAAATAGATGAATGACTTGTTGTCATAAGCACCGAAGATGACAATTATAAGGAGAAGCAGTGCATATGCTGCGATACGCACAGACTGCGCGGTTTTTGTTTTAGCGCAGAATGCGGAAGTAATACGCTCGGATTTCGTGAGTGCATCAACGGCAAAGAGGAGAATTGCCGAGCCGATTGCAACGTAGATACGAAGGTCCGCTATGTGAGGGAATTCGCACACGGTTTTTGAAAACAGATTTCCGAGAACATAGAACGCATCCGCAAAGCTGTTCGCGCGGAAGAATACCCACGTTACCGAGATAAGGCAGAATGTTGTGAGCATAGAAAGTGCGCTGTTAAGTTTGGGCACTGTGTTAAGACGGATTACGGATTTTATCCTGTCGCGTATCGGTGTAATAAAGCGCGAGATTACTATGTAGATTCCGTTGAGAAGTCCCCAGAAAACGAAGGTGAACGACGCGCCGTGCCATATGCCGGAAATACCGAATGTAACAAGCTGATTGAACACCCAACGCGGTTTCTTCACGCGGTTGCCGCCAAGCGGAATGTAGATGTAGTCCTTGAACCATGTGGAGAGGGAAATGTGCCAGCGGCGCCAGAATTCGGGGACTGACTTTGAAAAATACGGCGTGTCGAAGTTTTTCATAAGACGTATGCCCATCATACGAGCGGCACCTATGGCGATATCGGAATATCCCGAGAAGTCGCAGTAAATCTGAACCGTAAAGGCGAGTATGCCGATTATAAGTCCGAACCCGGCGTAGGATTCAACATTGTTGAACACGGAGTCTGCAAACATTGCAAGATTATCCGCAACCACAACCTTTTTAAACATACCCCACAGCATCATTTTGCCG
>JAZTXD010000049.1:0-4519 GCA_045636265.1 Candidatus Flemingiibacterium sp. | reverse complement strand
CCCCCTCTTGGACTCCCCCGTTTTCCTTGCTCGGTCGGCGCGCTCAAAGGAAGATTCGCGCGCCTACGTGCGAACACTCTACATCGCCGTAGGTAATGCGGTGCTCCCGCATGCGCTCAAGGTCGGCATTTGCTTCGCTCTGCCTCTATTCGCGCTCCACATTTGCCTTCCCTTGGGGGAAGGTGGCGCGAAGCGCCGGATGAGGGTAAAGCGGCACCTGCAATGTGGGCAGTATGAACGCATTAACCCGCGCGAATCTTTTCCCCGCGCCGGGGAGCGCCTCCGGCGCAGGCAAGGAGGACAGGTGGAGCTCCTCGAATTTATGCAAAACCTCGGCGCGCCAGCGCCGACGCGACACAGCGCACCTGCGCTGTTATATCAGACGCTGTTGGCGATACCTTTTCGGCGGATCGCCGTATTTCTCCTTAAATCTGCGTGAAAAGTAAAACTGATCACAGAATCCGAAACGCTCACTTATCTGTAAAATAGAAAGGTCACTCTTTAAAAGAAGCTGTTCCGCTTCAAACATTATCATGGAATCAATATAACTTCCTATAGTCATTCCGAGCTCTTGCTTGAACTTCTTGGCAAGTGTGCTTTCCGAAACGAACAGACTTGCCGCAATTTCTCCTATGTCAAGTTGAAGCGTAAGATGCGATTTTATGTAATCCACAGCGAGCAGTACGCATCTGGAATATCTGGATGCGGATAGATTTACGCTGTACTTTTCAAAAAGCGTGAGAATGGAGGTGTATACTTCACGGCGCAGCTTTAGCGCATCTATGGGATCATCGCTGTAAAAATATTTCAAAAGGCACGGTGCTACACTCTCATCAGGCTTGTACTCCATGAACTGCGTGCAGTTCCTGAGAAGATCGAAGCCGTTGAGATCGTTCAAATTTATATGGAAATACAATTGTTCCATTGTGGCGTCGCAGGCGTGACAGAATGAAAATCCCGTGGGAAACAGGTAGCAATATCCCACCTTGAGAGGAATTATTTCTTTGTCTATAACGACATACGGATCTCCGCCGAGAATATAGTAAAGGCGTGCATACATCGGAGAGCGTACATTTCCGCTCCAGCCGGAGTCCGTGGTGGCATGTCCGCTGTCGATGAATTTGAGCCGTATATCGTTCATACAGTCGATCGTATTGTAGTTGTGGCGAATTATCATAAAATATCAATACCTCGAAAAACAGTTACTTTGTCCGATTTATGAAAAAGTCCATAATGGCTGCATTTGGCACTTCAAAGAAAGTACGTGCCGCAACGGGACTTTTTGTGTATATCTATATCATACACGATTTTTCTGATATTTTCAAGTACATATTCAAAAAAAGAGCAAATTATATATTTTTCTGTCTGTTTATCAAAAAATCCATATATTTGCGGAAAATTCACTTGTGTAGATATCGCTGCCGCGATATAATAAAATTTGGAAATAAAGATATTTCGCTTGAGGAGGATTTAAATTGTCAAGTTATGTTACACGCAAAACCCCCGGTGATACAGAATGGTTCAGCCATGACCGTTTCGGCATGTTTATCCATTGGGGAATTTACGCTATGCCCGCACGTCACGAATGGATAAAGTGCATCGAGCTTATTCCCGAAGAAAAATACGATAAGTATTTCAAGTACTTCAACCCGGATATGTATAACCCCAGGGACTGGGCGCGTCAAGCCAAAGCCGCTGGAATGAAATACGCTGTACTTACCGCAAAACATCACGACGGCTTTTGCATGTTTGATTCCAAGTACACTGACTATAAGTGCACTAATACTATGGCAGGCCGCGATCTTGTCCGTGAGTATGTAGATGCATTCCGTGCGGAAGGTATCCGCATAGGTCTTTATTACTCCCTTCTCGACTGGCACCATCCGGAGTATCCGTTTGACTTCCATCATCCGCGCCGCCACGATAAAGACGGTGAGGAGCAAAATCGCGGACGCGATATGAAGAAATACGCACAGTACATGCGCGATCAGGTTACAGAGCTTCTCACAAATTATGGGAAGATTGATATTCTGTGGTTTGACTTCTCATTTACAACTTGCAGCGTCCCTGCTGACAGACCTTGGATGACCATGGTAAACAAAGGCAAGGACGAATGGGAATCCGAAAAGCTCATCGCCCTCGCACGTAAGCTTCAGCCGGGTATCATTATAGACAACCGCGCAGACCTCGAGCAAGATATTTGGACTCCCGAGCAGTTCCAGCCGACGGAATGGGTCCGCCATGAAACCACAGGTGAGCTTGTTACATGGGAAGCGTGTCAGACTTTCTCCGGCTCGTGGGGATATAACCGCGACGAGCAGACATGGAAATCCCCGGAAATGCTTATCCGCATGCTTGTAAACACCGTGTCACTCGGCGGAAATCTTCTCATGAATGTCGGACCCACATCGCGCGGATATATAGACTCAAGAGCAGAGGCGGCACTTGCGGTTTACGGCGAATGGATGAAATATAACAGCCGCTCGATTTACGGCTGCACCATGGCAGAGCCGGAGATACTTAAGGGGCTTCCTGCAGACTGCAGATATACGCAGAGCGAGGATGGCAAGCGTCTGTATGTTCACATATTTGCGTATCCTTTCAAGACACTTTCTCTTGGCGGACTTGCGGATAAGGTTGATTACGCGCAGTTCCTTCACGACGGCAGCGAAGTCCTCTTCAGCAACACTGCACCTGAAAATTATACAGCGGGCGCTGAAAATGTCAAAGAGAACGGCTCTCTGCGTCTTCAGCTTCCGGCAATAAAACCGAGTGTTATTGTTCCGGTTATTGAGCTATTTCTTAAATAAGTATTGTGGGGGCGGATCTTATAATCCGCCCTTTTTGTTTCCGAATGGCGCTCGCATGATTGTGTTTCCATACATAATCCCCCCTAAAAAAGCCAAAGCTATACAAAAAAGCCGGAGGCATTATGTGTACAGCAGTTTCACTTGTAACGAAGGATCACTATTTTGGCAGAAATCTCGATTATGAACACGGCTTCGGTGAGAAAATCACGGTGACACCGAGAAATTATCTGTTTCGCTTCAGGCATCAAGCACCGATTGAACATCATTTTGCCATGATCGGAATGGCTTTGCCGCACGGGGGATATCCGCTGTATTTCGATGCCGCGAACGAGCGCGGTCTGTGTGCGGCGGGACTCAATTTTCCTCATTTTGCAGAATATAGCAAACGCGCCGTGGGGCGTGACAATATTGCTTCGTTTGAGGTCATCCCGTGGATACTTTGCCGATGTGCAACGCTGGGCGAAGCAAGGGCGCTTCTTGAAAAAATCAACGTGAGCGATGATGCGTTCACCGATGCCTTGCCGCCAACTCCGCTTCACTGGATGATATCAGACAAAAGCGGCTCGCTTGTACTTGAAGCGCGCGACGGAGGAGTGAAGATTCATGAAAACTCTGTCGGCGTTCTGACCAACAGTCCACCATTTGATATTCAGCTTATAAATCTGTCAAACTACATGAGCGTATCCCGTGACGAGCCGGATAACAGCTTCTCGGATAAAGTTTCGCTCGCGCCGTACAGCAGGGGAATGGGCGGCATCGGACTGCCGGGGGATCTTTCGTCAATGTCACGCTTTGTCAGGGCATCTTTTGCGAAGCTGAACAGCGAGTGTGAGGAGAATGAAGAAGCGAGTGTGAACCAGTTCTTTCACATCCTCGGAACGGTATCACAGACGCGCGGATGCGCGCGTGTCGGTGACGGGTTTGAGATCACCCGTTACAGCTCGTGCTGTAATGCCGATAAGGGAATATATTATTACACCACCTATGAAAACAGCCGCATATGTGCCGTTGATATGCACCGCGAGGCGCTTGATTCACGCGAGATCATCGTGTATGATCTCTGCGATGCCGCGGATTTCCTTTTGCGGAATCCCTCGGCGCTCTCGTGAGCGGCGATGCAGTGCAGCGCATCGCCGTGCGCGTAATAGCAAGAGGGATGGACAACCAACGCTGCCGCGATGGTTTTCCACCCCTCTTGACTCCCCGCTTTCCTTTGGCTACGCCCGGACCGCGCTCAAGGTCGCCGATCGGGCTTTCGCCCTCCGGCTCTATTCGCTCTGGAAAACGGTTATCGAAATATACCGCTCCACTCTATCGGCGGACAGTCGGGGACGCCTGTCCCTACAAGGCTACCGCTAAATCGAACGCTATCTCCACTGTGGGCGGTGTGAACACCGAGCACCAAGCGAGTCTTTCTTCGAGCGCCGGGGAGCGCCTCCGGCGCAAAGCAAGGAAAGAGGGAGGAGCCCGAGGAGGGAGGAAAACCTACGCAGTTGGTTGTCCTCCCTCCTCGGTATTACGCATCCCTCGGCGGCAAAGTCGCCGACCTCTACTGCCGCAAATCTATGCGTCGCACCGTGTCGCGCAGCCGCAACACATACGGCGGCGACACCGACAGCTCATCTATTCCCATTTTGAGAAACTCCCGTGTCAGCGAAGTATCCGCGGCAAGCTCACCGCAGATGCCTATCCATTTGCCGTGTGCATGC
>JAZTXD010000048.1:0-16101 GCA_045636265.1 Candidatus Flemingiibacterium sp. | reverse complement strand
TCCCAATCCGACGATGTGTTCCCGGGTAAACAGCGGCTCTTATGAGGCTCCCTCTGGGAGGGAGCTGTCGCCTTTGGCGACTGAAGGAGAGTGCGCATACGAAAAACTCAGCTAAATTGTATCGTTACGTAGGCTCCCTCCGTCACGCTTCGCGTGCCACCTCCCTCCCGGCGGGAGGCTATGATGAGCCAAATATCAGTGAGAACACAAAAGGTAATTGGGAATAAAAAAAGCGCACCTGTTTTTTCAGGCACGCTTATGCGCTTCGGGACGATTTCTACACAAAACTTCTGTCAATATTGATGACCGCATTGTAATTATGCGAAAGCAATCGAATTTTTTCGGTTATCAGCTTGCACATTTCATCGTCGCTCATCTTACATTCAAACGGCACTACCACATCAAAAATCAGATTGGTGTGCGTAACGCCGCGTACCATGCGAAAATCGTGCATGGACAGCGCACATCCGCATTCCTTCGCGACTATCATCACTATTGCTTCAACCTCACGGCGCAGCTCGCGCAGTTCCTCGTCCGATGTGACAACCGGATCGAGATGTATGATAAGCTGTATGCCGCTCTTTTTAAAATCGAACTCGATATTGTCAATAAGATCGTGGCTTATGAGAACATTTTCCTCGGCGGCAACCTCAACGTGCACGGATGCGAACACCTGGTCATGACCGTAGCTGTGAACCACAAGGTCATGGTATCCGAGCACACCATTGTAGCTCATAATCTTCTTTCCAACTGATTTCACAAGCTCATCGGACGGAGCGTTTCCTAGCAGGGGACTTGACGTTTCGATAACGAGCTGTATGCCCGATTTTATGATGAAGCACGCAACCGCAATACCGAGATATGCATCGAGGTTTATATCGAAAAATCTCGATATGAGCGCGCCCACGAGAACCGCACCGGTGGATATTGCATCGTTTCGGCTGTCTGCGGACGTTGCCCGCAGCGCGGACGAATCAATGTGCTTTCCGACTGTACGGTAGAAGAGTCCCTGCCAGATTTTTATCACAACCGACACGGCAAGGATGATAAGTGCGGCGTTTGTATAAAGCGTGACCTCTTTTGAAAAGATTGCCGATATTGAATTTGTGAAAAACTCAACGCCGAGCACGCATATCAACATGGACACGATAAGTCCGGTGATATACTCGATTCGCTGGTGGCCGTAGGGATGCTCTTTGTCAGCCGGCTTCGAAGCGAGTTTAAAGCCGATGAGCGTTATCACCGACGATGCCGCATCCGCGATATTGTTAACGGCATCGGCGGTTATTGCGATACTTCCGGTGATTATTCCGATTATGAGCTTCATCGCCGAAAGAAGTGCGTTTGATGCTATGCCGACACCGCTTGCCACGGTTGCGCATTTTGCGCGGACCGTCGCTTTTTTGGTATCGCGGTAATTTTTGACAAACAAGGATAAGATGAAAAGATTCATTTTGAAGGTCCTTTTGCAGTTTCAATTTTGTAGGGACAGGCGACCTCGACTGTCCTTTTGCAGTTTCGAATTTGTAGGGACAGGCGTCCTCGACTGTCCGCAATTACTATATTACAGCACAGACAGCAAACGCTCCGCCGCTGCGAGCACTCCGAGCTTTCCGCTCTCATAAGTAAGTCCGCCCTGCATGAACGCCGTGTACGGCTCACGCATGGGACCGTCCGCAGACAGCTCTATTGATGAGCCCTGTGTGAACGCACCTGCCGCCATTATGACCTGGCTTGTATATCCCGGCATATCCCACGGTTCGGGGGAAACGTAGGAGTCTATCGGCGAGCCGCTCTGTATCCCCTGGCAGAACGCAACAAGTCTTTCGGGCTTGCCTAGAATTATCGCCTGAATTATATCCGCGCGGCGCTCGTTCCATTTGGGATTAACGTCGCATCCGAGTGCTTCGAAAATATACGCCGCAAGGTGCGCGGTTTTGAGTGCCTGCGCTGTGACGTGGGGCGCGAAGAAGAAGCCTTTGTAGAGGCTCTTGTTGTTGCCAAGTGAGGCTCCACACTCGAGTCCAACGCCGACTGTTGTGAGTCTGTAGCTTGCAAGCTCCACAGCCTTGGCGCTTCCTGCGATATATCCGCCGGATTCGGCAATTCCGCCGCCCGGATTTTTGATAAGCGAACCCATTATAAGGTCCGCACCTACTGCGCAGGGTTCACACGTTTCGGTGAACTCACCGTAGCAGTTGTCAACCACGACATAAGCGCCGGAACGCGCCTTTACGAAGCTTGCAACCTCGCCTATTTCGGCAACTGTGAGCGTGGGGCGGTTCATATATCCCTTTGAGCGCTGGAGGAACACTATTTTTACGCGCTCACCGCCGTCCTTAAGTTCTTTTTCAATGCTGTCAAAGTCCACGCCGCCATCCTTAAGGTCGACCTGACGGTACTCCACACCGAAATCCTTAAGAGAGCCGTTGCCGCTCTCACCCGCGATGCCGATGACCTCTTCAAGTGTGTCATAAGGCTTGCCGGATACCGAGAGCATAATATCACCGGGACGGAGCAGTCCGTACAGTGCAATGGCGATAGCCTGCGTGCCGTTGACGATGCTGTGGCGCACGAACGCCGCCTCTGCGCCGAACACCTCGGCGTATATTCTGTCAAGCGTATCACGGCCCTTGTCATCGTAACCGTATCCGCTCGTTCCGGCAAAGCAGGACTCGTCAACACGGTTGTTTCTGAAGGCGTCCATTACCCTTTTTGTGTTCTCAAACGATACGCGGTCAATGTCCGCAAATATACCCGAAAGCTCTGCTTCCGCCTTAGCGGCGAGAGCGTATAAATCTGTGCTGTTCATTTTATGTGTCCTTTTCGTTATATTAGAATTTGTTTACAATATCTTTGAAAACCTCTCCGCGCTCTTCAAAATTTTTGAACATATCAAAGCTTGCGGATGCAGGGGAGAGAATTACAGTGTCGCCCGGATGTGCCGCGTCCCTTGCCGCTTTCACGGCATTTTCAAATGTGTCCGCTTCGAGTATTTCCGGTGTTCCGTTATAGTCGGAATACGAGAGAAGCGCCGCTTTTATTTTCGGTGCGGTGGCACCGACTAAAACGACAGCCTTCGTGCAGTCAACAAGTGGCTTCGCAAGCGGCTCATACGGAATATCCTTGTCATAACCGCCGCAGATAACGATAACCTTATCCTTGAAGGAGCGCAGTGCCGCCTCTGTGCGTGTAGGACTTGAATCTATTGAGCTGTTGTAATATTTCACGCCGTTAAACTCGCGTACGAACTCGCATCTGTGCTCAACGCCGCCAAAATTTTTGGCGATGTCCACGATAGTGTCACGGCTCACGAAGCCGTGCGTCAGCGCGATGGCAGTCATGTAGTTTTCCACGTTGTGACGGCCGGGGATCTTTATGTCGGATACTCGGAGAATTTCCTCCGTGCTGCCGTCAGCACCGTGGTAAACTATAACGCCGTTTTCTTCGTACACAGCCGCATTTGCGCCTGTTGGCGTACAAACACCGGAGAAATATGTCACCGGCGCTTTGGCAAGGCTTATCATGTTGCGTGTGAGCTCACAGCCAAAGTTTAGCACGAGTCGCTCGTTGCCCTGACCAAGGAAGATGTTTTCTTTTGACACGGTGTATTCTTCCATGTCGGTGTGCCAGTTGAGATGATTTGGTGACACGTTGGTTATCGCCGCAGCAAACGGCGATTTCTTCATCATGTGAAGCTGGAAGCTTGAAAGCTCAACCACTGCAAGGTCGGTTTCCTTAATGGAATCAATCTCCGGAAGCAAAGGCTTGCCGATGTTGCCGCCAACCCATACACGAGTGTCGGAGCCGAGCTTTTTCTGCTCTGCTTCGAGCATTTTATATGTTAATGTCGTGGTTGTGGTCTTTCCGTCGCTTCCCGTGATGCCGAAAATCTTACACGGGCAAAGCTCAAAGAAAACTTCCATCTCGGAAGTGAGTACCGCTCCCTTTGCCACAGCCGCTTTAAATTCATCGCGGTCGCCGCGTATTCCGGGCGCCTTGAAGATTATATCCTCGGTGAAATTTTCGAGATAGCCCTCGCCGAGAATGAGTGTGACGCCTTTGGCTTCAATCGTATCCGCAAGAGCGCCGAGCTTGTCATGGGTTTTGATGTCGCGTGCGGTAACTTTTGCACCGCATCCAAGGAGGAAATCTATAAGGGGTGTGTTTGAAACACCGATTCCCACAACGCTCGCGTGCTTGCCGTTTATATATTTCTTGAATTCAGTAAGTTTTGACATATTATCCCTCTGAATATTAAAATTTGCATACATAAACAGTATATCATATTTTTGGCGGATTGTAAACAGAATTGAGGAAATATTTTACGGGTACCGCGTTTGCGATACCCGTTTTTTTATTTTTCTTTGTGTATAAACAGCACGCCGAGTGTGTTTCTTCCGCAGTGGGAGGATATCGTGCATCCGGCACGGGTAACAAGCACCTCGTCAAACACACCGTATGACTTCACTTGCTCAACGCATGCGGATATGATTTCCTCGTTGCATCCGGCATGGGTTACGAAAATGCGCTTGGTTTCGATGTCGTCGATATATTTGAGCTGATCCTCGATATATTTTTTCAGAGTCATACCGAACTTGCCACGGTACTTCTTTCCAACTCCCATTTTTCCGTCGGAAACGCCGATACACGGCTTTAATTTGAGAAGATTTGCACCGAGTGCCGCAAGTGCCGAGCATCTTCCGCCCTTATAGAGAAATTCGAGGTCGTCAACAACAAACGAAGCGTCAACTCTCGCCGTTGCAGCACGGCATCTCTCGGCGATTTCACTTGCCGGTATGCCTTCGTCTGCAAGGTCGCACGCCATTAAAACAAGCAGTCCGCCTCCGGTTGAAAGGTTTCTCGTGTCAACGATATGTACATTTTCAAAATCCTTTGCCGCAAGACATGCGTTGCTGTATGTAGAGGACATGTCCGAGCTTATTGTAAACAGCACGACCGCGCTGCCGTCTGCGGTTGCTTCCTTGAAAAATTCGGTGAATTCCAGGGTGTTCACTGCGGCTGTTTTCGGAAGTTCGCCGTTTTTTTCATAGTGCTCATAAATTTTTTCAGGGTCAATATCTATTCCGTCATGGTAATGCTCATTTCCAAGAGATACTGTAAGTGGAAGGATTCTTACAGAATGTCTTCTGACAAGCTCCTGTGAAAGGTCACATGTTGAGTCGCTTGCAATAATAACCTTCTGATTCATGACTTTTTCTAAAACTCCTTAGTTTCTTACGCTTACATGGGCTGTCGCTTTCGGCGACAGCCCACATTTTTATTTCATGTTGTGTGACTTGTAAAATTCTATATACTGGTAAAGCATTTCAGCCGTGGTTTCAATGCCGAGTCGGGACGAATCGACGGCAAGGTCAAAGTTGTCTATCTTGCCCCACTTCTGACCTGTGTAATAGTTGTAGTAATTTGCTCTGCGCTTATCGGTTTTTATAATGATATCCTTCGCTTTTTCCGGCTTTACATCGTGGTATTCACACACGTGCTGTGCTCTGAAATCGAGCGGCGCGTGGATAAAAATCTTTACGAGGTTCGGATATCCGCGAAGCACGTAATCCGCACAGCGACCGATAAATATGCCCGGTCCCTCGTCGGCAAGCTCCTTGATTATATCGGATTGAGTTACGAAAAGCTTATCGTTGATGGGCATATCAAACGCCACGCCGGCGTTTCCGCCCCAGAAGGAGCTGCCCATAGCGAGCGTGTAGAGAAGGCTGTTCGTTGCTTTTTCATCAGCTTCACCGACCACATGATGAGCCATTCCGCTTTTCTTTGCGGCAAGTGTAATGAGCTCATTGTTGTATATTTTTATGCCGAGCTTTTTCGCAAGCTCTTCGCCAATATACCGTCCGGCGCTTCCGTACTGTCTGCCGATAGTTATAACAAGATTAGAGTTCATTTCAAACCTCCCATTCGTATTTATTGATATTATTATACACTAAAACCCCAAAAAATGCAATAGGTTTTGTGAATATTTTAGTTGGACAACCCGAATTTTGGTAAAATGTGATAAAAAAGGTCGCCCCACCTAAAGCAGTGAGGCGACAGCATTTATTCAAAAACAGTTTCTATCAAACGCTCACAGCACTCCGGTGAGTATACCCAATGGGATATGTGCCTCTCATCTGATACGATACCGACACGCTGTGCCGGTGCCGACACCGCTTTGTGAGAGTCTATGATCACAAGCTTTATCTTCATTCTCTCGGGAATGATATTTTTTATGTACACCGCCGCAGTCTGTCCCACGCTCACTCCCTCGCGGTACTCCGCAAGTCCTGCGAGATTTGGCGTCAGCTCAACAAAGATTCCGTACGGCTCAACACTTCGCACGGTTCCCGTCACCGTTTGCCCCACAGAGAAAAGTGCCGCGTTCTCTTCCCATGTTCCAAGAAGCTCGCGCCTTGACACAAAAAGTCTTATCGGAAGCCCCGAATCGTTTTTCTCAACCGAGCGGACTGCAACATTCACCTCGCATCCCACCGACAGTCTTTCAGACGGATGCGAAATGCGGGACACCGACATTGAATCAATAGTTAACAGCGAAACGATGCCGCATCCAACGTCAACAAATGCGCCGAACTGTTCGATATGCGTCACCTTTGCGCCGATAACATCGCCCGGAACAAGGCCTGCCAGATAATTTTGTGCACATTCAAGCTGTGCCGCGCGGCGCGATAGTGTGATGACCGGTGCGCCTACACGTTTTCTCTCAATCTGCGTCACCTTAAAGCAGACCGGCTTGCCGACACGGGTTATGACCGCGATATCCTTCACCGGCTCCTTGTCGGTAAGCTGAACCTCGTCGCGTTCGATAGTTCCCGTGAACTCACCGAGCTCCACTGTGAGCGACTGTGCGCCCTGGGCGCGGATGACGACTCCCTCAAGTATGCGCCCCTCATACATTGCGCGCTCAAGTCCCTCGATGCTTGAAATGTATTCGCGGTTTTCGTGGGTATTTATAAGCTGTCCTTCGGTATAATATGCTTGTGTCATTGTTATTCCTCCGTTTTTGTGTTGTACGCTACAGTCTATGGCGCACCTCACAAGAATATGAGTAAGCGGTGGAAAAATAATTGAGGGGACAAAGTCAAAAACGTTGACAAGCGTGAACATTCGTGATAAAATATTTATACAGTTATCATAAAACCGTTAATAAACAGGAGTGCACAATGTTTATAGAAGAGCGACATCAGGCAATACTTGACCTGCTTGCAAAGCAAGGCAGTGTAACAACGGCAGAGATACAAAAGGCGTTTGATATAAGCTACGACAGCGCCAAGCGTGACCTGAGGCTGCTTGAGGAGCAGGGGAAGCTGAGGCGAACACACGGCGGCGCGATACCGGTTGGCGAGCTTTCAATCGGAAGAGCACGTGCGGCTCTGACGCAGGACACAAACGGCAAAGCAATGTCGGTGGTAAAATATGCACTGTCGCTGATATCGGAAAATGATTTGATATTCATTCCGTCGGGGGAGCTTGGCACTATGATGGCGAAGATGTTTCCCGATATGCACGGGGGGCGTGTTGTAACAAATTCAATTGTCATTGCCGAGATACTGCGTCACCTTTCAAATGTTTCGGTAACGTTTTGCGGTGGAGAGATTGACAAAAACGGCACTGCGACGGATGCCTTCACATGCGAGATGATACGCCGCTTCAGATTTGACAAAGCGTTTGTTACATCGGACGGCATCTCGCCCGCATTCGGACTCTCGGTAAAGCAGATGCCGGCACTTTTACTGTATAGCGCGGTAATTGACAGCGCAAGACGTGCGATAGGTGTGTACACCGCCGATGCGATCGAGTCTGATGCATCCGTATCTGTTTGCCCGGCATCGCGGCTTGATGTTATCCTATGCGGCGGAGAAGTGACGGCAAAAACACGCGCGGCTTTTGAAAAATGCGGCGTTTCGTTTGTGGTTTGTGAATAAGAAAAAGGCTTTGGTTCAAATACGACCGAAGCCTTTTTGCATCTTCCTGCTGCACGGCACTTGACAAAATGCGGTAAGTGTTATATAATAATATATTATAATGTATAACTATGCTTTAAGGTAGGGGTCACATTGTTTAAAAGAATACTGTGCCTGATTTTTATACTTTCTGTGCTTCTTTCGCTCACGGCGAGCGGCGTTATGATGCATGCCGCAGCCGGAACAAACTCTGAGCTTTCGGAGCTCGAGGATATGCTCGCAGCGGCGAGTGCATCCCGAGAAAACGCAGAGCAGGCGCTCAGCAATGCGGAGAAGAATTATGCCGACGCACTTGCAAAAAAACAGGCTATTGACAACAAAATATATTCGCTCAGCGTTGAAATAGATGCAATAATTGCATTGATTGACGGTTACAGCGAAAAAATAAATGAGAAAAATATTGAAATAGAATCGGAAAAGCAGAAACTTGACGAGGCGTATTCTGTTGTGCGCGAGCGCATACGCGCAAAGCGTGAGGATGGGAACATTGATATCCTTGCCTTGATTTTTGATGCCCAGGGACTTACACAGCTTTTTACGGAAATCGACCGTTTTATGTGCATGCTTGAGTATGACGCGAAGCTTCTTGATTCATATAACAGCAGTATTGATGAGCTTGAAGCTCTTCGCGCAGAACTGACAGAATCGAAGGCGAAGCTTGATGAGCAAATGAAAACGCTTGAGGTTCGTAAAAAGGATTTTGAAAAGGCACAGAAGGACGCCAATAAATTTGTTGCGACAAGCGAAAACAAGCTTGCTACAGCAGAAAAAGACCTCGAAAATGTTGAGGCAATTGAGCGCGAGTATGAAAAGAAACGCGAGGAACTTCTCGCAAATCTCGACAAGACTACAAACCAAAGCTATGTGGGGGGAGAGTTTGTCTGGCCGCTTCCGCAAAAACATTCAAGAGTTTCGAGCGGCTTTGGCTGGCGTATACATCCCGTTACTGGAAAAGACCAGTTTCATGTCGGTATCGATATACCTGCACCTTACGGAACTGATATATATGCAATCAATGACGGCATTGTTGTTGAGTGTTCATACAACTACGCAGACGGATATTTTATAACAGTGAGTCACGGCGGTGGTATCGCCTCGTTCTACTCGCATCTGTCAAGATACCACGTAAAGGTGGGCGACAAGGTAACAAAGGGACAAGTTATCGCCAATGTGGGAACATCAGGATATACAACAGGCGCACACCTTAACCTTAATATGTACGCCAACGGCAGTGCCGTTAATCCTCTTGACTACGTTAAACCCTAAAATTCAAATCTCCTTGCAGGAAAGGAATAATATAAAATGCCAACCGAAAGACAAAAGAAAATACGCAATTTTTCAATCATTGCGCATATTGACCATGGCAAGTCAACCCTTGCCGACAGAATACTTGAGTACACAAGAACCGTTGCAACGCGCGACATGGAAGCACAGCTTCTTGATAATATGGATCTTGAACGTGAGCGCGGAATAACGATAAAAGCAAGAGCTGTTAAGCTTGACTACAACGCGCCCGACGGACAAGTGTACACGCTCAACCTTATCGACACTCCCGGTCACGTTGACTTCGGCTATGAGGTGTCGCGTTCGCTTAACGCATGCGAGGGAGCACTGCTTATAGTAGACTCCACCCAGGGCGTTGAAGCGCAGACACTTGCAAACGCATATCTTGCAATAGACAACAATCTTGAGATCGTTCCGGTAATAAACAAAATTGACCTGCCGTCTGCCGATGTTGAAAAGGTTCGCGGCGAGATCGAGGATATTATCGGCATCCCTGCCGAGGATTGTCCGGCGGTATCGGCGAAGGTCGGACTCAATATTGACCAAGTGCTTGACAAGATTATTTCCGACATTCCATGCCCCGAGGGGGATGAGAATGCTCCGCTTCGCTGTCTTATTTTCGACTCATATTACGACAGCTATCTCGGAGTTGTCGTAAATATCCGCGTTATGGAGGGAACTCTGCGTGCAGGCGACAGAATCCGTCTTATGAGCACGGGTGCGGAGTTTGATATTGTTGACGTTGGATATCTCGATGCTTTCGGACTCAAATCCGGCGAATTTCTTTCAGCCGGTGATGTTGGATATTTCACTGCCAGCATCAAATCCGTCGGCGACACACGTGTCGGCGACACGGTAACTCTTGCCGCCAATCCCGCCGACGAGCCGCTTCCCGGATTTAAGGAAGCGCGCCCAATGGTTTACGCCGGTATTTATCCGGCAGACGGCGCGCGATACGGAGATTTAAAGGATGCGCTTGAAAAGCTTCAGCTTAACGATGCGGCGCTCACTTTTGAGGCGGAAACATCCGCCGCGCTCGGATTCGGTTTCCGATGCGGATTTTTGGGACTTCTCCACATGGAGATCATCGAGGAGCGTCTTGAGCGCGAGTTCAATCTCGACCTTATAACCACCGCACCTAGCGTTATTTATAACATTGACCTCAAATCGGGCGAGCAGATACGCATTGACAACCCGTCAAACTATCCGAATCCCGATGAGATTGACACGGCATACGAGCCTATGGTGAAGGCGTCGATAATCACTCCGCCCGAATATGTCGGCGGACTTATGGAGCTTTGCCAGGACAGACGCGGCGACTTTATCAACATGACATATATTGACACAGACCGCGCGGAGCTTCACTACAATCTGCCGCTTAACGAAATTATTTACGACTTCTTTGATGCGCTCAAGTCGCGCTCAAAGGGTTACGCATCGCTCGACTATGAGCTCAATCAGTACGTACCCTCAAAGCTTGTTAAGCTTGATATTCTCTTAAACGGCGATATCGTCGATGCGCTTTCGTTCATCGTTCATGAGGAGAAGGCGTATGCACGTGCCCGTAAGATATGCGAAAAGTTAAAGGATAACATTCCGCGTCAGCTTTTCGAGGTGCCGATACAGGCGGCGATTGGCGGTAAGGTTATCGCGCGCGAAACCGTTAAGGCGATGCGTAAGGACGTTCTTGCCAAGTGCTACGGCGGGGATATAACACGTAAGAAGAAGCTGCTTGAAAAGCAGAAGGAAGGTAAGAAGAAGATGCGTCAGCTCGGTTCTGTTGAGGTGTCCCCGGAGGCATTTATGGCAGTTCTCAAGCTCGGCGACGAGGACTAAAAGCGTTAAAAATTTTAACGCTACGAATTTTGTCGGCCCTCACGCCAATTTCCGAGGTGAAACCGACAAAAATATCGACGATAAGGAAGTCTTTGCTCTGCAAAGACGCAGTGATTTATATGGCAAAGAAGAAACTTGGACTTTATGTCCACATCCCGTTCTGTCACGCCAAGTGTGCTTACTGTGACTTCTATTCGCAGTCGGGTGCCGGCGACGAGCTTATGCAGCGTTACGTTGATGCGCTGCTATTGCAGATGGAGGATTACTCTGCTGCGGCAAAGGATTATGTTGTTGACTCTGTGTTCATTGGCGGAGGTACTCCTACAACGCTTCCCACAAATATGATGGGAGAGCTGATAAACGGCATCAACAAGCGCTTTAATGTCGCAAAAAATGCGGAGTTTACCATGGAAGCGAACCCTGCAACAGTGAGCCAGGCGTCGCTTTCAAAATACCGCAAAATGGGCGTGAACCGACTTAGCATCGGTCTTCAGAGCGCACAGTCAGACGAGCTTACGGCGCTCTCACGTATACACACTGTGGCAGATTTTGAGGCAAGCTACAATGCGGCAAGACGTGCTGGCTTTGATAATATCAGCGTTGATGTTATGTACGGCATTCCGCTTCAGACGGCGGACAGCTTTTCGAGAACGCTCGACTATGTAACATCCCTCTCTCCTGAGCATATTTCGGTGTACGGTCTTAAAATCGAAGAAGCCACTCCGTTTGCAAGAATGAGGGATACGCTCATACTGCCGGACGAGGACACCGAGGCGGATATGTATCTTGATGCTATCCGTTACCTCGCGGTCAAGGGCTACAGACAGTATGAAATCTCCAACTTCGCAAAACACGGACGCGAGTGCAGGCATAATCTTAAATATTGGAACTGCGATGAATATTTAGGACTCGGATGCGCCGCACATTCCTATTTTGCAAATATGCGCTTCTCGATGAAGCGCGACCTCATGCTCTATATAGACGCTATGGAAGCGGATATAACAGGCGGTGGAATGTTCACCGCGGACGGAATCGCAATGGAAGAGGAGCAGATGAAAAATGCCCAGCCCATTGACGAAATGTACACCGTTACGCCAAGCGAGCGTATCGGTGAATACATCATGCTCAAGCTCCGACTTACAGAGGGCATATCCTCTATCGAGTTCAGCACAAGGTTTGGTATGAATTTCGATGCCGTTTACGGCAGACGCCTCAAGATATACATTGACAACGGCTTTATGCGCTATGACGGCGACAGATATAGCTTCACCCCCAAGGGAATGTATGTATCAAATTATATTTTATCGGCGATACTTGATTTTGACAGCGAAAGCCGCATAATCGGCGGAATAGCCGACGGAAGCGACAAGGCGTGAATACAGATTAACAATTAAGGAGAACATATCATGATAGAACAGTTTTACCGTGATCTTGACGGTCTTATAAGAATACCGAGCGTGGCTGTTGACGGGGATGAACAGTACCCCTTCGGAAAAGCGTGCGCAGATGCGCTTGACTACACTTTGTCGCTTTGCGAGTCGTTTGGCTTCCGTACCAAGAAGTGCTCCAACATGCTCGGCTGGGCGGAGATCGGTGAGGGAGAAGAAATGATCGGCATACTCGCTCATCTTGACGTTGTACCCGAGGGCTCGGGCTGGGAATATCCCGCGTTTGAGCTGACACGTGTAACCGTTGACGGAGAGGAAAGACTTTACGGCAGAGGCGTTACCGATGACAAGGGACCTGCGATGATGTGCATTTATGCCATGAAGGTGCTTGCGAGCTGCGGTGCTCCGCTCACAAAGCGTGTGCGTATAATCTTCGGTCTTACCGAGGAGCGCGGCGAGTGGGTTGACATGGAATACTACAAGGCAAATGAGGAGCTTCCCACGTTCGGCTTTACTCCCGATGCATCGTTCCCCGTAGGCTTTGCTGAAAAGGGAATTGCGGTGTTCGAGCTTAAGATGCCGCTCTCCGCATCCGGTGTTGAATCCGTTGCCGGCGGTAACGCACACAATATGGTGCCCGACTACTGCGAATGTACTATAGGCGGCAACAAGCTTACTGCAACCGGTGTATCCGCTCACGGCAGCACTCCCACTGTTGGAACAAACGCTATAATCACACTCATGAAAGAGATTTATGCCGCACATCCCGAGTGTGCTCTTGCGAAGTTTATCGCACAGAATTTCTCCGAGGCGTGTGACGGACGCGGTCTTGGAGTTGACCTTTCGGACACGGCAAGCGGTGCTCTCACATTAAACCTCGGCGTTATCGAGGTTCGCGGTGACGAGGTCGTTATGACCGTTGATATCCGCTACCCCGTAACAAAGAGTCACAGCGCGATACTTGCAATGCTTCGCGCTAACTGCAAGCTCTGCGGCGTTACTGTTGATGCGTGCGAGCACAAGGCTCCCGTTTACATCGACCGCGACGGTGCTCTTATCACCACGCTTACCGATGTATTCAACGAGGTTACAGGATTTGACGAGAAGCCGTTCTCCATGGGCGGCGGAACTTATGCGCGCGCTATGCCGAATATCGTATCGTTCGGTCCCGCTATGCCCGGTGCAGTTGAAACAGCGCATCAGAAGAACGAGTACACGACTGTCGCTGACGTTGACAAAGCAGTTCGCATTTACGCAGAAACTCTGCTTCGTCTTATGGATATATATAAGTTTGCAAGATGAATCTTTCCAACTACCTTTTGTGGCTCTATCTCGATTTTTAATCGAGATTTTGCTACGCAAACCGCGCCCCAAGAAGGCGAGAAAGGAAGTTTTCGCAAAGCGAAAGCAACAATTGTAAAAATGGGTTTTAATGAAAATCTTCGCGAGTACGCTCGCATAATTGCCGCACTTGGCGTTAATGTAACGCCCGACAAGTACGTTGTTCTGCGCTGTGCGCTTGAGGCGGCAGAGCTTGGACGTATGGTGCAGGAGGAATGCTTTAGACTTGGTGCAAAGGACGTTGTTATGATGTGGGAGGATCAGCGCTCGGCTCGTACGCGCGTTGACTATGCCGATATCGAGCAGTTTAAGAATATCCCCGAGTGGCGCGCGGAATCGCGCAACTACTATGCAAGAGAGGGATGCGTCGCAATCTCGATTATCGCGGAAGATCCCGATATCTTCGCCGGTGCTGACAGCGAAAAGATGATGGCAAGCACTCTCGCGGCGCATAAGGCGTTTAAGGAGTTTTACAAGATCATGGACGAGGGCAGACTTCGCTGGACTATCGCCGCTTATCCGAACGAGGCGTGGGCGAAGAAGGTTTTCCCGAACGATACACCTGCAAACGCTGTTAAAAAGCTTTGGGCGGCAATATTCAAGACTGTGCGCATAGGCCGCGGCGATCCCGTTAAGAAGTGGAAGAGCCATGACCGTATGTTAAAGCGCCGTTCCAAGGCGTTGAACACCGAGAGATTTGTCAGCCTCAAGTTAAAGAATTCGCTTGGCACAAACTTTACAGTTGGACTTGCAGAGGGACACATCTGGAAGGGCGGCTCGGAGAAGTGCAAGGATAAGGTAAGCTATTTCCCGAATATGCCGACAGAGGAGATTTTTACAATGCCCGACTGCCGCGCGGCAGAGGGAAGAGTGTACTCGGCTATGCCGCTGTCATATCAGGGCGAGCTTATTGATAAGTTCTGGCTTGAATTTAAGGACGGCAAGGTTGTGAACCACGGGGCTGAAACCGGACTTCGTGCGCTTGACAGACTGCTTGACACCGACGAGGGTTCACGCAGACTCGGCGAGGTTGCGCTCATTCCGTACGATTCGCCGATATCCAATCTCGGCATACTTTTCTACAACACTCTCTTTGACGAGAACGCATCCTGCCACCTGGCGCTCGGTAAATGCTATCCCGACACAATGAAGGGCGGAGAAAAGCTCTCCGAGGACGATCTTTTAGCACGCGGCGGAAACCGCAGTGCAAACCACGTTGACTTTATGATCGGTACTGCTGACATGGAGATAATCGGTATCAAGGCAGACGGCAGTGAAGTTAAGGTGTTCGAAAACGGCAATTTTGTGATATAAGAGTTAACAATAGAAGTTCCCTCAGACCGAATCAAACGGTTTGAGGGAACTTCATTTTAGGAGTAGGTCGATGGGGGAGGCTTTTATCGATCACATTTCAATATTCCATAACAAATTGGAATTTGCCGATAAAATCAATGTGTATTATGTAATGCTACGGACTAAACTTTTGATAAAAATGCAACACCCAAGCAAAATGTGCATATTGCTATTCCAAGAAAAATAATTGCTTTAGCAAAAAAGTTGAAAGCACCGATGCAATTCTCATCATTATCTAAATATGAAATACGTGGAAATGCTTTGAGATAAATTACCCAAGAGTTATTTGGTATTTTGTGTGGTTTTCTCCAAAAATCAAAAACACAAAGATAAAACTTGTTATTTACATTATATAAGTACTTCGATTTTGTTAAATGCTTTATTGTAAAAGCAACTTTTGGGGGACCATCATATTTTCCCAAACCACCCCAAACAGCGACATCTTTTTTATATTTACTACTACACAGTTTACCAAGTGTCTTACCTGTTTTATGTGGTAATTTTTCAAATATCAAATAAGCACAAAAATATACTCCTGATATCAATAGTAAAACACCACCAAGAATAAGAGCGCATATTCCTATTATTTTCATAACGCTTCTCCTTTTAATTGCTTTTGAATTTGATATCAAGAAGGAAATTAAATTCTTGTTTATCTGTCTGATTTATTCAAGCTTTACTTAACACATGAATCAGATTCAGTTCCTATACATATTATAACACAAAAACCGCAGAAAATCAATCTGCGGTTTCTGTATTTATTTGACTTTTCCTTATCTCTTAATAACAAAATGCTTGGGAAGACCGTTTACATATTCCTGCGCAGGTTCGCCCTGGATAAGGGGAAGCAGGTAATCAATGCAAGCATCGGTAACGCCGTTGCCCTCTGCGTTGATAAACTCAGCAGG
>JAZTXD010000047.1:0-1692 GCA_045636265.1 Candidatus Flemingiibacterium sp. | reverse complement strand
TGTTAACGAACGGCGCGGGAATAATGACCTGCTGATTATGAGAGGTGATATCCCTATCGGGATAGAGTATGTTGGGTCCGCACCAATCACCAAGACACCATTCGCCCGCCTTGTCGCTTGTTACAAGTCCGAATTCCGTATGTGCTTCAAGGTAATCAATATATCTCCGCATATTGCCGTAGTATTTGTAAAGAACTTCGGCATCTCCGTAATGCCGATAAAGCTGATACGGAACCTCAACGATAGCGCATCCCCAACCGCCGGGGCCTCCGCCGCTTCTTATATACGGAGCGGTGTACTGAATATGTCCGCTTAAGGTATCCTGACAATCCCCAATGTCGCAAAGCCATTTTTCGTAAAAGCTTCTTGCATCAAGCACCGAGAGGGCTGCGTGGCAGGTAAGCTGTCCGTCTCCGGTATAGCCTCGGCGCTCAAGGTGCGGGCAATCCGATGGGTGACCCGTGTGCATATTGCAGAGCATCGTATGGATAAAGGTATTATAAGTCCAATTTATCGTTTCGTTATCGCATTCAAAGGTGGAGGCGGGCGCAATATCGGCATGGATAACCTTTACGCATTTCGGAACAGCATCTCCCGTCACCTCAAAATATCGGAAGCAAAACCAAGTAAAGTCCGGCTGAACGGTACCGTTGCAACCGTCGGAGATCACGGTATAATTCTGACCGTGCATATGCCTTGGGTCAAGAGTGCCGTCCGCCGCCAGATCCTCGGAAAAACGCACGTTTACACTCTCGCCCTTCTTTGCGCGCAATTCGAGAACGGGATATCCCGTCGTGTTTTCGCCGCAATCGTATATGATCCCGTTTTCACTCTTGCCAACAACCTTTACGGGAAGCTCGCGAATAAGCGCATCGGCAGGGCAATCGCTCGCCAAATAGTCGGTATCAGGAGCCTCGGTAAGGATCGCGTTTTCCCAATCGCCGTCATCAAAGTCGGGTTTGAAGAGATCGGCAGATAAAGTATAGTCGTGACTCTCATATTTCACGAAATCATAGTCCGAAACAAAGCTATCAGCGATACGGCAGGATTCGTCCGAAACGAAAAAGCTCCGCTCACCGTCGGATCTTTCGGCAATAATACAGTAAATTGCTTTCGGAAGTCCGAAGACACGCGAACGGTGAGTGTACCATCCGCCGCCAAAATGAATGGCTATGACGTTTTCTCCGGGGATAACAAAAGGAGTTATATCAAAGCTCGGAACGTATATTCTGTGTCCCGAAAGCACCTCGTCCTTAGGGTCGCACGTAGCTTCAAAATCGGAGGAAAGGGGCAAAAAGGTATCCGGATTTACGCACGTGCCATTAATGTAACACTTAAAAAAGCCAAGTCCCAGAACGTTGATGGTGACTTTTTCGAAAGAATCAACATTGAAGCGGCCGCGAAGGACCGAAAACGTTTTCGGAGTTCTCTCGGATTTTCCTACCCACGCAGCATTCTTGAAAAAATAAGATCTATCCATAATACGTTACTCCTTTGGAGAATACTTGCTCAATTAATTATAACTCTTGCGCGGGGGTTTGTCAATATGTTTTAGGCAAGATATTGTACACTATAAGACAGCAAAATACTTATGAAACTCTATACTATTCTCTTGCATTGTTCATAACGTTGTTCGATTTCTATTCCAAAAATGACACATAGTTCAGATCCTGCTGCCAAATTCTAATTGCA
>JAZTXD010000046.1:0-1855 GCA_045636265.1 Candidatus Flemingiibacterium sp. | reverse complement strand
CGATGAGCTTCACAGAGGCGACTACGTTGTGCATGCGACACACGGTATCGGTATTTTCGACGGCATAAACAGCCTCAATGCCGACGGAATGATAAAGGACTATATTAAAATTAAATACGCTAAAGACGGTGTGCTCTATGTACCCGTAACACAGCTTGACCTTGTCACAAAATATATCGGCCCCGGCAGTGAAACAAAGACGGTTTCGCTCAACAAGCTCGGCAGTGACGACTGGACAAGGACACGCTCACGTGTACGCTCAAGCGTCAAGGATATGGCGGCTGAGCTTATAAACCTCTACTCAAAGCGACTCAATATTCAGGGCTACGCATTCTCGCCAGACATTGATATGCAAAACGACTTTGAGCGCAGGTTTGAGTTTGAAGAAACCGATGACCAGCTTCGCTGTATTGCCGAAATCAAGCGTGACATGGAAAAGCCGCACCCGATGGACAGACTGCTCTGCGGTGACGTAGGCTGCGGCAAAACAGAGGTTGCTCTGCGTGCGGCATTCAAATGCGTTGCCGACGGCAAACAGTGCGCAATCCTTGTGCCGACTACTCTGCTTGCAATGCAACACTACCAGACAATCAAAAAGCGTTTTGACACATTCCCGATTGAATGTGATATGATATCACGCTTCCGCACACCGAAGGAGCAGGAGAAAATTCTTACAAACCTTCGCAGAGGCTCGCTCGACATAATTGTCGGCACGCACAGACTTATTTCAAAAGACATAAAATTCAAAGACCTCGGTCTGGTTATAATAGACGAAGAGCAACGCTTCGGTGTTGAGCAGAAAGAAAAGCTCAAAGAGCTTTACCCTGCCGTAGACGTGCTGACAATGTCGGCAACGCCGATACCTCGTACGCTGAATATGGCGATGTCGGGTATCAGGGATATGTCGACAATCGAAGAAGCACCGATGGACAGACATCCCGTACAGACCTACGTTATCGAATACGACCTCGACATAATCACTCAGGCGATTGAGCGTGAAATCCGCAGAGGCGGTCAGGTATACTACATTCACAACCGTGTTGACGATATTGAGCGCTGTGCCGCAAGGCTTCACGATGCTTTGCCCGATGCAAAAATTGTAATCGGCCACGGCAAAATGAGCGAAGACGAGCTGAGCGAAGGATGGCAACAGATGCTCGAAGGCGAAGCCGACGTACTCGTATGCACGACGATAATCGAAACAGGTGTCGACGTGCCTAACGCAAACACGCTGATTATCGAAAACGCTGACCGAATGGGTCTTGCACAGCTTCACCAGATCAGAGGCCGAGTAGGCAGAAGCTCACGAAGGGCGAGCGCTTACTTCACATTCACACTCGGCAAAGAGCTGAGCGATATTGCAACACACCGACTTGAAGCAATACGGGAATTCACAGAATTCGGCAGCGGATTTAAAATTGCTATGCGTGACCTCGAGCTGAGAGGTGCAGGCAACGTGCTCGGAGCACAGCAGCACGGCTATATGGAGGCTGTCGGCTACGAGATGTACGTTAAACTGCTCGGTGAAGCAATCAGCGAAGAGAAGGGCGAAGAGCCGACCGAGCCTACAAAGGAATGCCTTATTGATCTGCGTGTTGACGCACACATTCCCGAAAAATATATTACAAATGTGCCGCAGAAGCAGGCAATGTACCGCAGAATTGCGGACATCAAAAACGAAGCCGATGCAGACGACGTACTCGACGAGCTTATTGACCGTTTCGGTGACCCGCCGCCGAGTGTAACGGGGCTTATAAATGTTTCTCTGCTTCGCAACTCTGCCGCACAGCTCGGAATTTACGAAATCGGTCAGAAGATGAAGGTGCTTCACCTCTACCTTGAGCGACCCGATATG
>JAZTXD010000045.1:0-15178 GCA_045636265.1 Candidatus Flemingiibacterium sp. | reverse complement strand
AGCGTACACTCTTTGTCCCATGCCGCAAAATTGTGCGCCTCGACCTCATACGGTACAGCTTCGGCAAACGCCGTAAGCTTTTTGAAGTTTCGCGCATCCGGCTCAAACGCCGTGACCTTTTTGAGTGTGGGCCCATCCCCCACAACCTCACGTATGCTGTCGCCGTTATACGCGCCAAGGTCTGCGGTGTATGAAAAGTTCTCGGCGCCGAGAATGCCGTTCATAACGTCATCCGCCGTCACAGTGTGAGCGCGCAGATACGCGAGCTTTCCCGTAAGCTTATACTGTATCACGTCGCAGAACGTGCGCTGTGACAGCTCGTCCGCGAGCATATCGCACACCGTTGACAGCTCCTCACGGTGCTTCTCAAAAAACGCAATATCAAACACTTCCCCACCGTCCACAACCGGCACATCGGGGATGTAAAGCTCACGCTCCGTGTCAATGCGGTAAATATTTTCGAGCACATCCGGCAGCTGTGAGCCAAATGACACCACAACAATGAAATCCTCGTATTTTTCGCATATCTCCGCGTAGCTCATAACGGTTTTGCCGTGAAATAATTGGTGACGTACGAACCCGTCGGATGCGAAAAAGTCCGCAACCTCAATACCCCGTTCTGAAAAAACGGCGAGGATCTTATCCGCGCCGTTTCCCATTCCGTACATCACTATCGGCTTTGTGCTCTCTCGGAGCGTTTGCCACATATCGCGGCAAACTTCAATTTCTGTTACCTTGTGACATATTTTCATAGCTTTAAAAATCTCTTTGCGTTATTATAGAATATATCCTCACGCTCTTTTTCGGATAGGTCAATTTTAAGAAATCTTTCGATCTCCCCGGCTGTAGTCTTAACGGGATAATCCGTTCCGAACATCACGCGGTCAGCGCCAAGCTTGTGTATAATGTACTCTGCCCTCTCGGGTGTCATCGCCCACAGTGCGCTCGATGTGTCATACCACACGTTCGGTCTGCCCGCAAGATACTCAATCGCCTCATCGTTTGAACCGTATCCGCCAAGATGCGCAGCAACAACCTCAAGGCGCGGAAATCTGTCAAGCAATCTCGCAAGCTTCTTGGGCTCGGAAAAACGGTACTGCGGTCTGGGGTCGCCTATGTGAAGATAAAGCGGCATACGTCCCTCGATTATTTCGCAAAGCTCCATCATTCTGGGCGAATCAACGTCAATGGCCTGAATATCGGGATGAATCTTTATTCCGCGAAGACCGAGTGCCTCACAGCGCTCTACTTCTGCGGCGAAATCCGGGAAATCCTGATGCATTCCCATGAATCCCACAGTTTCGTATCCCTCGTCGCGTGACTTCTTTGCAAGCGCTGCAATGGAATCGTTCACCTTGGGAACCTGGTGTGCATTGGTTGCCACAGAGAAAAGCAACATTCCGACAACATTGTTAGCTTTGCTGTTTTCGTCAAGATCGGCATAAGTTCCCTTGCCCTCGCATATGAAGTCGTAGAACGCGTTAAGGCTTGTTACAGCCCTCTCGGATATTGCCTCGGGATATGTATGTGTGTGTATGTCGAATATTTTATACAATCTGTTCGCCTTCTTTTTATATCTGGTTTTAACATGCGTACGGGCGCACTCTGCATGCGCCCGTCACAGTATTACTTAATATACAAACTCCTGGTAGATAGCGCGGAGTGCTTCTTCAAAATCAGCCTCTTCAACGCCGACGATAATGCTTATTTCGCTCGAACCCTGGTCGATCATGCGGATGTTGATACCGGCACCGCTTATAGCCTTGAATACACGTGCCGCAGTTCCCTTCGCCTTTACCATAGCGCGTCCAACGACAGCAACAAGTGCGAGTCCGTCCTCAATGGAAATGGTGTCGGGATTTACCGCACGGCAGATAGCGGTCTTAATTGTGTCACGCTTGCCCTCAAGCTCGCTTGTGCTGAGCACGATGCTCATGTTGTCGATACCGGAGGGAAGATGCTCAAAGCAGATGGCGTTATTTTCAAGCACCTCAAGAACACGTCTGCCAAAGCCGACCTCGCCGTTCATCATATCCTTTTCGATGTTGAGAACGGAGAATCCCTTCTTGCCTGCAACGCCGGTGATAACATTGCCGGTGTCGTACTTATCGCTTGAAGATACGATGAATGTGCCGCGTGCTTCGGGATTGTTTGTGTTTCTGATGTTTATCGGAATGCCTGCAATGCGTACGGGGAAGATAGCATCCTCGTGAAGAACGGTTGCGCCCATGTAGGAAAGCTCACGAAGCTCATGATATGTAATCTCGCTGATTACACGGGGAGAATCGATGATTCTGGGGTCGCCCATCAAGAAGCCGTCAACGTCCGTCCAGTTCTCATAAATATCGCATGCGGCAGCGCGTGCAACGATGGAACCGGTTATATCGGAACCGCCTCTGGAGAAGGTCTTTATAGTATCGTTGGGCATAGCGCCGTAGAAGCCGGGGATAACCGCGTATTCATGCTTCTTAAGCTCTGCGGAAAGAACCGCATTGGTTCTCTCTGCATCGAAAAGACCGCGCTCGTTAAAGAAGATAACCTCAGCGGCGTCGATAAAATCGAAATCAAGATATTTTGCAAGTATCTTACCATTAAGATACTCGCCGCGGCTTGCTGCGAAATCACGTCCTGCCTTATGAATGAACGCGTTTCTTATAAGGTGGAAATCATGCTCGAGGGAGAAATCAAGACCAAGCTCGGCGATAATGCCGTTGTATCTCTCTTCGATATCGGAGAAGCACTGGGTGATATCCTCGCCCTTTGCCGCAAGCTCATAGCATGCGTAGAGCATATCTGTAACCTTGGTATCGTTCTTGTGACGCTTGCCGGGTGCGGACGGAACAACGTAGCGGCGCTCCGGCTCCGCCTTGATTATGTTTGCAACCTTTTTGAACTGTGCGGCATCAGCAAGCGAGCTGCCGCCGAATTTTACAACTTTAAGCACGATAGTAACCTCTGTCTATATAAATTTATTTATTTCTGAAATAATTACGCATATTATATTATATGAAAAAAGCCGCGTTTTGTCAAGACAAACGCGGCCCTTTTGTAAAATTTCGTAAGCGTTGACAGCCGCGCTCCCAAAAAGCGCGGCTGTCATGTACATTTTAACAAACTAAATCAGCTATCTCCATGTATATACTCGAGATATTCCTCAAGACACATGTTCATCTGATACATTCTCTGGGCGTGATATCTGCCGACATAGCGGTAATGCCACGGTTCAAACGAAATACCGGTAACATCAACTTTATTTGACGGATAGCGAAGGATAAATCCAAACTTCCAGCAGTTTGCCTCAAGCCACTTGAACACTTCTTCATTGGCAAATGAAACATCCGCCGAGGGAAGATTGTGCATGTCAACGCAAAGTCCCGTCTGGTGCTCACTGGAGCCGGGGGGATTTGAGAATGTGGACACATACTCGTAATCATTGTTATGCTGGGCAAGATACTGATTGAAAAGCTGCTCCTGATAGCTGTAGCTTCGGTATGCGCTGGTTACGCTAACATCCTCATATCCTGCGGCTTTCATTTCCTTGAAGAGAGCTTCGAGTGCCATTGCCGCATACATTCTGAGTTCCTGCTTTTTACGGCCGTCATTTCGTGTTGCTTCAACAAGGTATATGTCCTGCGGAGTATATGTGGAATCAAGCTTGTTGTTCACATTTACGAGGATTAAGAACTCATCGGTGTTTCCGGGATTCATGTATTCCTCATAAATTACCAGATTTGTGAGAAATCCGAGGTCCGGAATATCAGCCTTTTCTTCTTCTTCGGCGTCGAGCGGCTTCAGTCCGGATGCTGACTGTAAAAGGAAAGAAAGCTCGGCATATTCGGGTTCCTCTCCCTTTGGAAGCTTGCCCTTTTCGTTAAGGTTGGTTATAACACGGGTAATTTCCACCTCATGCTTTTTCTCATCAACTGTTATATTGAGTCCTTTGAAATATGCGCCGACAAAATCTACCGGCACATAAAGCTCGCCCTTTTCATAGTAGCACTCCACGCCGAGTCTTGTTTCCACATCGTTTACATAAACAACACGTGAATCGGTAATAAAGCGTATAGTTTCGGCTTCATCACCCTTTATAACATACTTCATATCCTCTGTGGATCCGGTCACAGCGAGGTCACACATCTCTGCAACATCTGTGAAGCTTACATACACACGTCCGTTGTGCACAGCCTTGCTGTACGGAAGCGAATACTTGTGTCCGCCAAGATTGTAGCTGTAGCGCGATGAATCGGTTGTTTCCACACGGGTGAGATTCATAAAAAACAGTCCCGTGCCGATTGCGGCTAAAAGTATAAGGATAAGCATAAACAATGCAAATCTCGCGCCGAAAAGCCGCAGCGATGCCGCACGCTGTTTTTTAGCGAGCGCCTTCTCCTTTTCGCGCTTTATGCGGTTCATGCGCTTCTGTTCTTCTGTGAGCGGAACTTTTTTGGGTGCGCTTCTCTGCGGCTGCTGTACAGGTCTTTGGCCGGATTTGGAAGCTGCTGCGTTCTGATGCGGTATCCCAGTATTCGGGCGTGCAGCCGAGGGCTGCTGTGGGCGGACCGGTGTCTGCGCCGGGCGTGCGGTGTTCGCACCTCTTGGCGGCTGCGGCTGACTCGGCGGCACATTTTGCACACGCCTTGGGGGAAGCGGCTGCTGACCGTTTCTCTGTGGATTATTATTCATATTTTTATCACCTATAGATCAGTATTATCTCGGAATAAATATGTACCATGCATATATTATAGCATACATTTCGCATTAAATAAAGTAGTAATCCACATTTTTATAAAAAATTTAAATTTTCTACCCGAATTATCGGTTGACGAAACGGCACATATGATATATAATTTACTTGTAGGCATATAATGCCCTCAATACTAACAAACGGAGGTTTTGCTATGAATTTTGAAATGATGCATCCCGCTGACAGAATCGTAACCATAATGAACCGTATATATAACTACGGTATGACCACCACATCCGGTGGAAACCTTTCTATCTGTGATCCTGACGGTACCGTTTGGATAAGTCCCTCCGGTGTTGACAAAGGCTCTCTCCGCCGCGAGGATATAATGCAGATTCTCCCCGACGGAACTATCGTCGGCCCTCACAAGCCGTCTGTTGAATACCCTTTCCATCTTGCAATCTATGCCGCACGTCCCGATCTTAAGGCTGTGCTTCACGCGCATCCTCCGGCACTCGTCGGCTTCAGCCTTGTGCGTAAAATCCCTGATACCGCAATAATCCCCCACGCAAAGTTCATCTGCGGCGACATAACCATGGCAGAATATGCACTTCCGGGAAGCAGTCTTCTCGGTGAGCGTATCGCGGCTGAGTTCGCCAAAGGCGTAAACACGGTAATGCTCGAAAATCACGGCGTGGTTATCGGTGCGGACGATCTATTTAACGCATTCATGAAGTTTGAAACTCTCGACTACTGTGCACGCCTTGAGATCAATGCGCGAACCCTCGGCAAAACACCCGTCGCGCTGACCGAAAAACAGATGTCCTACTACAAGCTCAAGGTAAACCCCAAAATGGACGAATTTATCCCGCGTGACCATTCCAGCGAAGAGCTTGCAGTCCGCCGCGAGATGTGCAGTCTTATCCACAGAGCTTATGACAACCAGCTTTTCACAAGCTCGCAGGGCACCTTCTCAAGACGTCTGTCCGACGGCTCGTTCATCATCACTCCGTATGATATGGACAGAAAATATCTCGAGCCGCAGGACCTTGTACTTATCGAAAACGGCATGAAGGAAAGCGGTAAGAACCCGTCCCGTTCCGTAAATCTCCATGCGGCGATCTACGAAAAGCACCCCGACATACAGAGCATCATCGTGGCGCATCCTCCGCACATCATGGCGTTTGCGATCACCGACAGCGAGTTTGACGCGCGCCTAATCCCCGAGAGCTACATCGCGCTCAAGAATGTGCGCAAGTTCCCGTTCGGCTCATCTTTCATGCAGCCTGCCTTGCTTGCCAATGAAATCTCCATAAAGAATCCCGTCTGCATCATCGAAAATGACTGCGTGATTTGCGCAGGCACATCGCTTCTCAACGCGTTCGACCGACTTGAGGTAATGGAATACAGCGCAAAGTCCGTAATCGACACAACCGTCCTCGGCTCGCCTATCGTTAACATCACTCCCGACGAGGTCAAGGACATCGAAGTGGCGTTCAATCTTTGATAAAAAATATCCCCAAATGTACTGCACATTTGGGGATATTTTTTCAGTTCCAATCTTCTGCCAAAAGCTCGCGTGAAAGCGCTTTAAGCTCTAATTTGTACTTTTTATATTCGGGGCAATATTTTTCCACCTCTGCCCAGAATTTTGCGGAATGGTTGAAGTGGATGATATGACACAGCTCGTGTACGATAATATAGTCAATCGCCGCAGGCGATGCCATCATACAGTACCAGCTGAAATTGAGCGACGATTTTTTCGAGCATGACGCAAAATGAGTCTTTGCCGAGTTTATTCGCACTCGCATCGGATCAAGTCCCATTTTTTCGGATATATTCGCGACACGCGGCGGTATATACTCTGCCGCCGCTTGCCTGTACGCAGAGATAACGGCGGCCTTGATATCCGTATTTGCATCGTTAATATACAGCGCGTCGCCGTCATACACAGTATTTTTATCGGTACACGCTCGCACCTCGCGCGCTTCTGCGAAAAAGCGGACACGTGAGCCGTATGACAGTGAAAAGCTTTGCCTTTGTTCATTCAGCGCACGCTGTTTTTCACACATTTGCAAAAGCTTTTTCTCATGCGGCGCACATATCTGTGCGAGTTTTGCAGATGATAATCTTCGCGGCGATAATATCTGCGCTCTACCGTCCGCTAAAGCACGCATGCCAACACTTCGTCTGGCTGAGCGCACGACCTCGCAGACAAGACTGCCTATCTTAATCGTTTCCATACTTATAAGACCTCGAGAACTCACATCCGCAAAAATCCTGACGGTAAAGTCCGTACTCGTGCGACAGCTCTATCGAGCGCTTGTATCCCTCACGCTTCTTGAAATCAGACGCAAGATAGCGCCCCCCGTGCGTCGCCTCAAGCTCGGCACCGATCTCATTGAGCTTCGCTGCATTTTTATGCGGACTTACCGTGAGCGTTGTGGCAAAATAATCGTACTCTCCGGCATGCTCATTCATATAACGCGCTGTTGCACAAAGGCGCTCTCTGTAGCAACAAAAGCATCTTTCCCCGCCCTCAGCAAGCCCTTCAAGGCCGGCGGTAAAGAAGTAAAACCGTTCGGGAGCGTGTTCTGCCAGAATGAGCTTGATGTCATTTTTGTGTGGCAAGAGTGAAATCAGCCGCTCCATTTCCGCGGCGCGCTTCTGCCACTCCGCACTGTCGGTGATATTGGGATTGTAGAAGTATACGGTAATGTCAAAATATTCGGTTAAATACTCAAGTACATACGATGAGCAGGGCGCACAGCATGCGTGAAGAAGCAGTTTTGGAATATTTCCCGACTGCTTTATTTGTGATAACTCATCATCCATTAATTTCTGATAATTAATTTTCATAATTTACGTTTTTGTTATTGAAACCTTATATTTTTTGTGGTATAATGTAGATTGGTAATGTATTTTATTTTCGCCAGAATTTCAGATTGGAGGTGTGATCTTGAATAACCAGGTGCCGAATCCCTCGCCTTATCCTCCGATGTCACCCAAAAGCGATCAAACACCTACCAATAGCTCGGTTTCCAAGAAAAAGAACACACCTTCGTTTGTTCTTTATCTTGAACTTATACTTGCAGTTATCAGTGTTACAGTGGCGGTAATGCTCATATCGCTTCTGCCTTGCGATGTAACATTTGAATACACCCACACCGTTTTGCCGACAACTGTGTCAGCACACACGGAGCTTTCGGCGGAATCTGCCATTGACGAATCCGAAGCACCGGTTATAATTAATCTACCGGAATATATTTTCTCCGAGGTTGTGCCCGAGAACGAAGCCGTTGAGTTTTCATACTTTAACGACACTGTGTTCGTAGGCGACTCGCGAACCCAGGGATTGCTTCTCTACTCGAAAATAACACCCTACAATTTCGCCGCACAGGGCCTTAACGTAAGATCGCTTCAGCAAAAATCGTACATCCGCCTTCCGGATGAAAACGGGGAACTTCAGCCGCACACGCTTATCGAAGCGCTCACACGCGAGAGCGGCAATTATAAGTCCATATACATTGCAACTGGACTCAATGAGCTTGGCTGGCAATGTTCAGGCTTTATAACCGCATTCTCCGAGCTTATCGACAGCATACGCGAAGTAACCGACGTGCCGATATATATTCAGCTTATAATTCCGGTTACAACCGAAGCATCCCAAACCTCGGAGTTTGGAATCACAAATGAAAAGTGCTTTGAATTCAATGCGGCACTTCGTGAATTTGTGGTGGAACATCAATTGTTCATGCTCGACCCGATTCCGCTTTTCACGCTCGAGGACGGCACACTTGATCCCATACACTCATCCGACGGAATACATCTCAGTGTAAAATCCTACAGCATTCTCGCGGAGTATTACCAAACTCATACGGTAAATATCTACGACTACAGCAACACAGTTCCACCGAAAATCGAGGAAGGTATCGCAGAATCCGAAGAAACCAAGTCATAATAAACACATTCCCTTGAAACGACCGCAGGGTTATTTCAAGGGAATTTTTTTACCTTTTTGAATCAAGATAATTCTGCAGTATTATTTGTGCAGAGAGGGTATCAACCGCCGCTTTGCGCTTTTTGCCGCGTGTGTCGGTGAAATTGAGTATCTGATGCGCCGCCATTGTGCTGCAGCGCTCGTCAAACATCTCAACGGGAAGTCCCGTGACCTCGCCGAGCATTGCCGCAAACTCCTTTGCATGCTCCGCTCTCGGACCGATGGTGCCGTTCATGTTTATGGGCAGTCCCACAACAATTTTCGCCACACCAAGCTCCTTTGCCTTTTCCCCGACAAGCTCTGCGGTTTTGGGCATATAGTTTGAGTTTACATATCCGATGCCGTTCGCGAGCATTCCGAGCGTGTCGCTCACGGCAAGTCCGGTGCGCTGATCTCCGAAATCAACGCCCAAAATTCTTTCTGCCATATATCCCTCTTTAAAGTATGATTCCGTTTCGCTCGATGAACGCTTCAACCTGTCTTGCGCTCGGAAGTGAGCTTGAAGCGCCCTCGCGGCTTACAACAATCGCTCCGACCGCGTTTGCGTATCTCACGGCACGAATAATGTCGCCGCTGTTAAGATATTCAAGAGTGAGCGCGGCTGTGAACGCATCCCCTGCGGCTGTGGTATCCACAACCTCGGTGTCATACGCTGTGATAAGCTGTGAATACTTACCGTCGTGGATATATGCACCGCGTCCGCCAAGCTTGATTACCACATATTTTGTGTCAACTCTCTGCATAAGCTTATTCGCCGCACGCAGACAGTTGTTAACGTCTGTAGGCATTATGCCGGTGAGCGCATACGTTTCGCTCTCGTTGGGGGAGATCACCTCAAGCGGCCCGAGAAGGTCAAGCGGCCAATCGGCTCTCGCCGGACCTGCATCGAGAAATACCGGTATATTTCTCTGCTTTGCAAACTTTGTTGCCGCAATTACAGCCTTATCCGGAATTTCAAGCTGAACAAATACAGCATCCGGAATGCATGTCATCGCTTCCTCAACGTCATCCGAGCAAAGGTTATTATTAGCACCCGGGTAAACTATGATACGGTTAGCTCCGTTCTCCTCAACGATTATGGAAGCAAGTCCCGTGTCAGCAGTGCGGTCATTCTGCAAAAAGCGCACATCTATGCCGTTGTCAACATACAGCTCACGCAGATTTTCAGCGTGAGCGTCACTTCCGAGTCTTGCGCAGAAGATACTGTCCGCACCGAGTCTTGCGAGTGCGAGCGCCGCATTCGCGCCCTTTCCGCCGGGGACGTATGAGTATCCGCGCGGCTCGATAACAGTCTGTCCCGCTTCGGGAAGCTTGCCGACCTTCATTACGAAGTCCATATTTGCAGAGCTTACAACAAGAACTCTCTTTTGCATTGTTAACCTCCGTTTCGCTTATCAATACTCGTATGTGTTTCCGTTATCTTTGATAGTTACGTGATTCTTGCCGTCGGCAGATGCCTCGCATCTTCCAACGATCTTCGCATCAACACCAAAGCTCTTTGCGGTGTCGATCATGAACTGTGCATCCTCTGCGGAGCAGTAGATCTCCATTCTGTGTCCCATGTTGAACACCTGATACATCTCTTTGTCGCCGATATCCGCATTCTTCTTGATAGCAGCAAACAGCGGCGGAATCTCAAAGAGATTGTCCTTGATATAGTGAATACCGCATCCGAAATTCTTACACTTAGCCTGACCGCCGCCGGTGCAGTGGATCATGCCGTGTACCGCAGAACGTTTTTTGTCAAGGATAGCCTTGATTACGGGCGCATATGTACGTGTGGGCGAGAGGATCGCATCAACAACCGATACATCGGTACCGGGAAGAATATCGTTAACGCCGTACTCTCCGCAGTAAACCTTTGAGTTGTCGATAGTATTCGAGTAGGTTTCGGGATACTTTGCGGCGTACTCATGCGAGAGCATAAGGTGACGTGCCGCGGTAAGACCATTTGAACCCATTCCGGCATTGTATGCCTTTTCATAGTTCGCCTTACCGTAGGAAGCAAGGCCTACGATAACGTCGCCGGGCTTAATATTGTCGCAGTCGATAACGTCGCTGCGCTTGAGTCTTACGAAAAATGTGGAGTCAACAATAAGTGTGGACACAAGGTCACCTACGTCTGCGGTTTCGCCTCCGGACATGGTGATACCCACCCCATAAGTGCCGAGCATCTCACAGAATTCGGTGTATCCGTCGATAACGGACTTTATAGCCTCACCGCTCACTCTGTGTGCATTTCTTCCGATAGTGTTCGAAAGAACGAATCCGTCGGTTGCACCAATACAGAGAAGGTCGTCAAGATTCATTACAACGGAATCCTGCGCGATGTTGTAGAACGCAGACAGATCGCCCGTTTCCTTATACTTTATGTAAGCCAGCGAGGATTTGGTTCCCGCGCCGTCTGCGTGCATAGCCGCGCAGTATTCGGGATCTCCGCACGGATCGGGAATTATTTTGCAGAATGCGCCGGCGAAAACGCCCTTGTCCTGCTTGGAAATTGCACTGTGAACCTCGTCCTTGGTCGCGGACACGCCGCGAGATAAATAAGCGTCAGACATTTTATATCTCCTTTGAAAAAATTATACTGTTTTAAAGTTCTATCTGTGTTGCATCCGTGGAATTCGGATAGCACGTGATGTCGAGTATGCGCTGATTTGTGCTTCCGCGAAAACGCAGTGTAAGATCGCGCTTTGCGTCAATATAGCGCCCGTCAACAAGATAGTTTGTAGCCGAAAGAAGCTCATGCACGGACGGCTCTGTCTCGGCTTTTTTTAGAAGGTGCTCGTACGTAAAGCCGCTGTAGGTCATAACATCAAGACCGCGCTCACGCGCTTTCTTTGCAATGATTGCAAGCTCATGTCCCCACAGAAACGGCTCGCCGCCGCTGAATGTGAGCCCCTTTATAAGCGGATTTTTTTGTATATCCGCCCACAGTTTTTTGGTAGTGGTAAGCTTGCCGCCACCATATGCATGTGACTCTGGATTGTGGCAGTTGTAGCATTTATGCGGACAGCCTTGAACGAAGATGACGTATCTTAGCTGCGGTCCGTCGACTATAGATTCTCTCACAACGCCAAATAAGCGTATCGGTAAATCCTCTATAGGATCA
Organism: Candidatus Flemingiibacterium sp.; assembly: GCA_045636265.1. Taxonomy (GTDB): domain Bacteria; phylum Bacillota; class Clostridia; order Oscillospirales; family CAG-272; genus Flemingiibacterium. The sequence goes on along the minus strand of JAZTXD010000045.1, from coordinate 3,382 downwards.
TTGTTTGAAAAATTTCTTTGAAGCATATCAGAGTTTTATTCCTTACTGTTCTTTTTGCGGCTGAGAAGTATAAGTGCAATGACTGTACACACAACAACTACAACAGCGATTCCGATAGGAAGGTAAATACCGAAATCTATCTTCGCCACGGTTGAATCTCTGTCAAGGCGTGCCTTTTCAATAACCTGTATCAGTGACTCGTCATTATACTCACGCGACAATCCGTCAATGCTGTGCAGCTTAATCACAGCAGATGAAACTTTTGAGTTTCCTGCCAGTATTTCTATTTTGGAAGTATCCTTTGCACCAACAAATCCGTCGGTATCAATATACAGCGTAGTCCATTCTCCCACGCTTACGGCTCCAAGCGACTCAAAGCGCTCTGTATCGCTTTTAAGGACAACCTTCACCGGCACCTGCGAAACGGTGTCCGGACTTACCGAGTCAACTTTTAAGGTAATCGCAAGCACAGGTGTTAAGCGAAGGTCTTCTTTCGCCCGAAGCACATTGGCAACACCCATCCATTCCGCTGTAGCGTCAGAAGCATCAAGCTCTGCCGACATTACATTGCCATTGTCATTGACTATACGAAAATCCGAGCTGTAGTAACTGGGGTAAAAGTCGCCAATCCCTGCTATACTGTCAAATCGGTAATAGGTAAATTTGCCTTTTATTCCGTCGGGCATATCAGCAGATGCCTCTGTTTGCGTCAGTGTTTGGGTTTCCAGTTTCTTTGCATCATACCCAAAAACCGCTTGTGCCATATCATCCACATCCAAAGTTTTCTTTGCGATATTCTCTACAATATAAGCTTCGGATGTGTACACATAGCGAACCGCTTCTGAGATTCTGTTTGAATATTCACCGGCAACAGCAACATACGCATCTATATCGTCCGCAAACTTTGATGTGTATGTCCCCACAACATAATCGCAAATCAGCGCACTCTTATTGGCATCGGGTGCGGCATATGCACTGTCAATGAATATCATATGCTTACCGGGTAAACCGCAATCCGCGAGTAATGTTCGCAGTTCATCGCAGTTCGGCACGCTGATGAACGTGCCGCCCACAGACTCTTTCTCACTGTGTGCATCACACTCAACGGCAATTTCCCAAGGAAACTGTGTATACACAGCTGTTTGGGCTGTAAGCGCCGGAATATATTCCTTGAGTCCGATTTCAGAAAGTCCGTTCTGAACTTCGGCACTGTATTTGTCTGTAAGCGATATGTAAACCTTGGCAGCCGAATTTACGGCAATAAGATTCATATATACCGAACGCAGATTTTTGGCGGTGATTTTTATGTTATCGGTAAATGTTTCCCCAGCGTCAAGACAGTTCTCGCCGTTGCCGTATACAACGCCGACAACTGTGCCGTCAGCTACCCAGTTCTTTGCGATATAAGAACTGAGGGCGCCTACGCGGTCCACACCTACAAATTGGTTATCCAAACCAATGGCAGCCGTTTGAGTACCGTAAACGCTGTCTTGCCAATATAGGCGCAGTAATATTTGAGTCCCCGCTTTTTTGAGGATGGTCATCCTCTCGGAAAGCATGTCTATATACTCGCTGTTTAAATAATATGTACTACCGCGGTATAGATACATCTGCGGCTGTGCGCTTTGCGAAAAAGCCTTGTTAATATCGATTTCAACCAGTGTTATTTCAGCATCAGAGTCGCCAACAGCCGATATGTCGTTCGCAGAATATCCTTTGGCGTCAACATTCATTGTAAACTTACCGGATGCCAAAACCTCGAGGTTTTCCACATGGAACGGCGGAGAGATAAATCGGTATGAACCGTCTTCTCCGACAACAACCGCTATAAACGACGAAGATGCCATATACAGCGAATTTTTCGGTATTTGCCACGACACTCCGTAACGTGTTGCCATACTTGTTTTTACAAGCGGAGTCATGTCGGCAAGTTTTTCTTTCGTTGGCGGTTCATCACCGGTGTATTCATATATACCAATATATCCCGACTGGTTTGCCGATGCCACATCACGGTTCACTTCTCCTGAGAATGTTATTGAAGACGCATCGGGGGAAAGTCTGCATGAAATAAATTTTCCGCATGTATTATAATCATATACATTGTGTTTGGGAATGACGCTTATAGATGCAAGTTCAACCTGTCCAACACTCGCCTCAAACGTCAGCCGTATTTTATGAAGCTGACTTACATCTCCTACATCGACGTAATAATCTGTAAAATCTGAATTTGGAAGCATGGGAATCTCCACACTTTTATCCTCGGTAGTTGCCTGGGAGTCAGATGTGGAATAATAAAGCGTAAAAAATGTATTTGCTGTACGGTTGGCAAGACGTATACGGAGCTGATTTGCCTCATTAATACTCTCTGGAATACTGGTCTGTGCGTCAAGCGACATAGCCGTGTTATCACCGTGAACGAGAACTATCATATCTTTGTCATCACTCAAAGTGCCCGTTCCGCCCTGTACAAAATATTCATCAAACAAGAAACGTGCGGTAAGCTCCTTATCAATACGTTTTGACGTAACAACATCGTCAAGATAGAAACTATCGGCGGGATAACTTGAAAGCACCGTGTCTACAGCAACAGCAATCTCCGCACCAACAATAGCATCTCTTCCGTCCCATGTAATAATTCTGGCATTTATATTATTCCACTTTCCGGCTTCGATCATTTCGAGATGTTCCGTGGAATCACCGTTTTCGCCAATAAGCGTCAGGCGTACGAGGAACAGTGCTTCCTCATCCCCGTCAATAGGCGGCACATAAATATCGAATGATATCTCACGGTATTCCATAAGATTCAGCGGTGAATCAAACAGGGTGACTACAGAGCGAAGAGTGTCTGATGTGGCGCTTTTTGAAAAGACCTCAAGACACGAGCGGCTGTACTCTTCTCCGTCCTGCTGCCATGTGAAATCCACGCGTTCAACCGACGAAACATTCTCGCCTGCCACCCATCCGGATGTATCCGCTGCGAAATCGGAGATAATAATCGCACCGTCAGCAGCCGTAATCACTACAAAAAGCATCACTATAATCAGTATACACAAAGGCAGTCGAAAAAATTTAGTGAAAAAGTTTATGAAACATTTTGCCATATCCAAAAACCGCCTCCGCAACCGCTTTTTATATATATTTTACGCGGTAAAGACATTAAATCATATCTTTATTCTCGGCTTTGCCGCCGTGTATATATACTTATATTCATTATATCATTTTTTCTCACAAAATGCAATCATTTTTTTGATTTTCTTACAAATTTCTAAAGTGATATATACATTTTTTCGATAGGTGTTGTAAAATTCAAAAAAGTATGATATAATATATCCAATATGCGCACTCTACAGGAGGAATACACAATGCCGATAAAGATTCCGGC
>JAZTXD010000044.1:0-35944 GCA_045636265.1 Candidatus Flemingiibacterium sp. | reverse complement strand
ACCCACGACCTCTAGCGTGACAGGCTAGCGTTCTAACCAGCTGAACTACCCGGCCTCGTTTCATCACGAATAGTATTATACCATAAACAAAACGGTTTGTCAATAGCTTATTTGAAAAAAATATAAAAAATGCCCCGCACTTTTTGTACGGGGCGATATTGGCTATAAATAACCTTAAACGTTTTCGCTCGAGTCTTCTTTTGACTCGTTTGTTTCGGCACTTTGAGCTTCGGTAAATACAAACTTCGGCTCAACCTTCTTGCCGCAGACGGGGCAGAAGGTGCTGTCGATGTCGATATCCTTGCCGCAGGAGTCGCACACCATTTTACCGCTTGACTCTGCCATTGCAGCTCTTAAGTTTTCGATAACCAGCTTCTGCTCGTCAATCTGCATTATCTGAGCCGAAATCTGTGCACGCACGTCGGTACCTTTGGTTTGCTCATAAAAAAGCTTTCCGAGCGTTGTGAAGAGTCCCTCAAGCTTGTTGTTCTCCGATTTGAGTGTGATTGCATTTTTTGCGGATTCTGCTGCCTCGCCGGTTTTCTTAACGGCAGTTTTGGCAATTTCCGTGGCTTTTGTTGTTACGTTGTCTATAATAGATTTGAAATCCATAACTTGGCCTCCTTAATGCAGTTTTATGGGCGCTTTTCTCAAAGCTCAAGCTTTGAGTTTGTCTTTGCCATGAATTTTTCGGATGCAACGATGAAACGCTCATGCGTTCCGTGGCCGATAACGCCTGCCTTATCGCATATCTCCACCTTGAACACAAGTCTGCGGCGGTCAACTTCGATAAGCTCACATTCACAGGTGACATCCATTCCGAGAGGTGTTGCCGCAACGTGCTCCACGTTGAGCTTTGTGCCTACTGTGGTGCATCCCTCGTCAAGATGCGGTGCGACTGCCTCGGCACATGTACCCTCAAGCAGTGCAATCATTGCAGGTGTTGCGTATACGGGAAGCAGACCGCTTCCGAGTGCGGCGGCGGTGTTATTGTCAGTTACAGTTTCGCTTTTTGTGTGTTTGATTCCAACTTCGAGCATTGTATATTACCTCACTTTACTATTATAAGGTAATTATATCACAAACGTGAGCTTCCGTCAAGATTTTTTTAGGAATGACGCTATTCTGAAACCTTTTCGTACACGACATCACCGTCATCAGACAAGACGGCGGTTACGCTCATTCCCGCTTTTATACGTGAGTCAAGCATCGCGGCGGCGAAGGTGTCCTCAATCTTTTTGCTGATGACGCGGCGCAGTGGACGCGCACCGTAAGCGGCGTCATATCCCTCCTTGGCGAGCATTGATACAACTTCTTCGGAGAAGGTTATATCAACGCCGAGCGCCTTGATGCGCTCTGTGACGTGTCCGAGCATTATTTTTGCAATCTTTCTAATATCCTCGTCGGTGAGCCTGTTGAAGATTATTATTTCGTCAACACGGTTGAGAAACTCCGGTTTGAAGGTTTCGCGAAGAGTTGACATTACCGCGCGCTCCGAGTCAAATTCACTCTCGCCGGTGAATCCGAGCGTTTTACGCCGTTCTACAAGATTTGCGGCACCCACGTTGGATGTCATGATAATAACGGTGTTTTTAAAATCAACGCGCCGTCCCTGGGAGTCGGTGAGGATTCCGTCCTCAAGTATCTGCAAAAGCAGACTCCACACATCGGGGTGCGCTTTTTCGATCTCGTCAAACAGGACAACGGAATATGGCTTGCGGCGTATTTTCTCCGTGAGCTGACCGCCCTCGCCGTATCCGACATATCCGGGGGGCGAGCCGATAAGCTTCGATGTGGAGTGGCGTTCCATAAACTCGGACATGTCAACGCGGATCATGGCGTTTTTGTCGCCGAAGAGTACATCCGCGAGCACTCTGCAAAGCTCTGTCTTTCCGACACCGGTGGGACCGAGGAAGATGAATGAACCGGTGGGGCGGTTAGGATCACCGAGTCCGACACGTCCTCGCTGAATTGCCTTGGCAATTGATTCTGCCGCCGCATCCTGACCGATGATACGGGATTTTAAGATTTCGGCGAGGTTCGTTATCCGCTCACTCTCCTCGTCTGTGAGCTGTTTTACGGGAATTCCCGTCTGCGCGGTTATGACGTTTGCGATATCCTCTTTGCCTATTGAAAGTGAAGTGCCGTTCCGGCGGTTTTGCCATTCTGTACGCTGCTTTTCGTATTCCTCGCAAAGCGCGTGCTCCTTGTCGCGCAAAACTGCGGCTTTTTCAAAATCCTGCGACTTTATAGCCTCTTCCTTGTCGGCTCTCACTGTGCGTATCGCTTCTTCCGACGCGGCGAGATCGGGCGGGGAAGTGAACGAGGCTATTCGCACCCTCGATGCCGCTTCATCTATAAGATCGATCGCCTTGTCCGGCAGATACCGATCGCCTATATAGCGTACGGAGAGTGCCACGGCGGCTTCGATCGCCTCGTCTGTTATCTTAACCTTGTGGTGCGACTCATATCTGTCGCGAAGACCGTACAGTATCTGTGTGGCTTCCTCCGGTGTCGGCTCGCCCACATGAACGGCTCCGAAACGTCGCTCCAGCGCGGCATCCTTTGCGATATACTAGCGGTACTCCGATATGGTCCTGGCGCCTATGAGCCGTATTTGACCTCTTGCAAGTGCCGGCTTTAAAATGTTCGCTCCGTCAACGGCGCCCTCCGCCGCACCCGCACCGATAAGCGTGTGCAGCTCGTCGATGAACAGGATTACAGACGGATCCTTCGCCGCCTCTGCCATCATCGCTTTCATACGCTCCTCAAACTCACCGCGGTATTTCGCTCCGGCTATCATTGAGGCAAGGTCGAGCGTTACGATCATTTTGCCCGACAGCGTTTCGGGAACCTCTCCCTCAACTATACGTCTGGCAAGTCCCTCAACCACCGCTGTTTTGCCTACACCGGGTTCACCTATAAGGCAAGGATTGTTTTTCGTGCGCCGTGAAAGTATGCTTATAACGCGCTCTGTTTCCACCTCGCGCCCGACTGTGGGGTCAAGGCGGTCCATGCGCGCAAGCTCGGTAAGATCACGCCCGTACTGTGAAAGCGTGGGCAGGTCTGCGAGATTTGAGCGCTTGCTTGCTTTTTGCGGCAGGGTATTCTCGGATATGTCACCTAAAAATCCCGTAATATCCGATGTGATATCGGCAGGCGATGTGCCGAGGGATGTGAGTATACGAACCGCTACGCTGTCATTTTCCCCGACGAGTGACAAAAGCAGATGCTCTGTGCCGATATAGCTTCCGCCAAAACGCGCGGCTTGGTATGCGCTCATTTCTATAATGCGTTTTGTACGCGGTGTGAGATCATTCGGGGTTACGTGCGTGCGCTCGCCTATACCGATGCGCTCGATGACCGACGATTTTACACTGTCAAATGTGACTCCACGCGAGTCAAGCAGCTTTGCTGCGGCGCTGTCGCTTTCCGATGTGAGCGCTAAAAGCAGATGCTCGCTTCCGATATATGTGTGTCCAAGCTCCGATGCGAGATAAAGGGATTTGTTGAGTACGTTTGTTGCCTTGGCTGTGAATTTGTTTGACATTGTTATTCCTCCGGGTATACTTTTATACTTTAAACTTTAATGATATTCAGTTAAGAATAATTATATCCCGAAAAGAGTGAAAATTTACTCGAATTTTAATATCCCCTCCTATTTTTTGGCTTATATCATTGACTAAACGTGATTTGTGTGATACAATAATATGAGGTACTGTATAAATTTTGAAGAAAGGATGCTTGCCGAGTGCGGCGGTAACTCGCTATGAAGATATTGCTTGCTCATACACCCACGGATATGGGTTGCGCGAAAGATTATATTGCCGGACTGGCACGCGATTTGAAGCTTCGCGGACACGATGTCACGGTTGCATCCTTTGGCGGTAAATATAATGTGTCAGAGGGAATAGGGCATGTGGAAATGCCGCCTTCTCCAAGCACTTTTAAATTAAAATCACTTATCAAACGTGAGAAATATGACATTGTTCACGCTCATTCGTGTATTACGGCATCTCTGTGCGGCAAGCTGGCGCGCAGGATGAAATTCGCTTTTGTAACTACGGTGCATGCAGTATCGGAGGACGCACCTGCGTTTCTGAGCTCATACGACTGGGGCGACCACGTTTTTGCCATGAGCTGTGACATAAAGCAGCACCTTATAGATACCTTTGGTGTTCCGTCGGATAATATTACGTTAACAGAGGGAACGGCGGATGAGTATCTTGAAGTATACGCAAAATTCGTACCGTGCCTGAAATATAAGCACGGGGATATCATAATCAGCGGATACTACGGCTATGATAATATCGGTGATGACTCAATCTTAACGCCTCTCATAGGTGGGATAAAAGAGCGTTTGCCGGATGCAAAAATAACTGTGCTTGCGCGAAACCCGAAAAAGGTGGAGCATATATGCAGAGTACGCACGTTAAACCGATTTAATTTGTTCAGCATCTGGCGCGAAATGAAGCATGCAAAGCTTCTTATTTCGGGCGGCGGAAGCTTACTTCAGGACGGAACAAGCAAAAAGAGCCTTTTGTATTACGCTTACATTATGAGAAGCGCAAAGAGGCACGGACTTCGCGTAATGGTTTATGCCAACGGTCTTGGACCGCTCAGTGCGCCCTCAAGCCGTGAAGCGGCGGCAAAGGCCATATCGTGTGCCGATTACATCAGCTTCAGAGAGCGCTCATCTCTTGAGCTTTTGGGTGAGCTCGGAGTGTCGCGCGACGACGCGAGAGTAACGGCTGACCCCGCGCTTCTCCTTTCGGCGGCGCAGGATAAATGGGTTGACTATATAGAGGCGCGCGAAGGAATAAGTGCACCGTATTTTATCGTATCTATTAAGGACGGCAACACTTTCAACGGCGCGAAGACAGACGGCGATGTTCTTGACTCACTTGCGGCGGATATACGTGAGATTTCGGAAAAATATTCACTGACACCGCTGTATATACCGATGTATGTCGGTCGCGACGGGGCTATAACCAAACGTCTTGCCGATATGGTTGGGCGCGGTGTGGTTGTTGAAAAGCTTACGGCGAGTGAGCTTTGCGGCCTTATAAAGCGTGCGAGATTTGTTGTTGGAACAAGACTGCACATGCTCATTTTTGCGGCATCAATGGCTGTTCCGATGATCGGAATAACGTATGACCCCAAAATCGACGCATTCCTTGACTATATAAACCGTCGTGAGAATATGCTTGATATTCGCACCTTTAAACAGGGCGAGCTTGTTGCGGCATGCGAGGCGATTGTCAAGGATGAAGATGCAATAAGAGAACAGCTTGACAGCTTTGTAAACATGCTTCGCCTTAAAGCATATGAGGACTGCGACGCTGTAAAAACAATTATACAATCAAAATAAGTCAAACGGGCGACCGCGTAAAAGTGTGTCGCCCATAAAATGTTTTCGGTATTAAGAAAGGGAGTTCCCTCAAAAGGGAACAGCATTTATTCAATGAGATTTTTCGGTTTTTCAAGGACACGGCTGCACAGTGCGCCAAATGAAAACATACATAAAAATCCTGTAGTCGCTTTTGTAAAAAAGAATATCGTATTTGTTATAGCGCTGGTGGCGGCTATTATCACTATGTTCATTATTCCGCCGGACGGGGAGTATATCGAATATTTTGATTTCAAAACGCTCACCTGTCTTTTCTGTGTTCTCGCTGTTGTGTGCGGACTTAAAAACATAAACTTTTTCTATATCCTTGCGCGTGAGATCGTACGTAAACTCGGTAACCTTCGTGTCTGCGTTATTGCCGTTGTTTACATAACCTTTATAGGCTCGATGCTTATTGCAAACGATATGGCACTGCTCACATTCCTGCCGCTCGGATATTTTGTTCTCGATGTTACCGATAACCGCAAGTATACGGCGCTTACCTTCATTTTGCAGAATATTGCCGCAAATCTCGGCGGAATGTTAACGCCATTCGGAAATCCGCAGAACCTTTATCTCTACTCGAGGTTCAACATACCGACCGGTGAGTTCATGTCGATTATGCTGCTGCCGTTCTGCATATCTATCGTTGTAATTACGCTTTGCTGTTTGTTTGTAAAAGCGGAAAAGATTGAAATCCCCTCTGACAACACGCCGCCGCTTCCAAGGGGACGCGCGGTTTTGCTCTCGCTCCTGTTTATTTATTCAATAGCTATAGTTTTTCGCGGTATTCCGTATTGGACCGGTCTTATAGTTATCCCCGTGGCGATGATTTTCCTTGACAGAAAGGCCCTGCGTGATGTTGACTATCCGCTGCTTATGACGTTTGCGGCATTCTTCATTTTTTCCGGAAACATGGCGCGTATGCCGCTGATACGCGACTTTGTGTCGGGGCTTCTTGAAAAGAACACTCTTATTACTTCGATACTCTCCTGCCAGTTCATTTCAAATGTTCCGTCGGCAATACTTCTCTCGCAGTTTACAGAGAATTACCGTGAGCTGCTTATCGGTGTAAACATCGGTGGTGTCGGCACGCTTATCGCCTCTCTTGCAAGCCTTATCACGTTCCGTGAATTTACCAAAAATTATCCCGCGAAAACCAAATCTTATATTTTGCTCTTCTTGGCTATAAACTTCGCGTTCTTGCTCTTGCTTACGGTTATAATGTCGTTTGTAATGGCAAACTGATTCAAATAAGAAAGTACGGTGGTTTGAATGATAACTACACTCACGCTAAATCCTGCGTTCGACGTGCATGTGAATATCGGTGAGCTCCATATAGGACGCGAAAATCTCGCTGACACAGTAACAAGGGATGTCGGCGGAAAGGGAATAAATATCTCACGCGCATTGCTCGAAAACGGAATTGAAAGCAAAGTGATTGTGGCTGTGGGATGTGAAAATGGCGACGATTTCAAGCGCGGACTTTCGCGTGTTGGGCTCGAATGTGAATTTATACAGTGTGACGGGCGCATAAGGGAGAATATCACGGTTCATCCCGAGTGCGGCGCGGAAACGCGCTTGTCATTCAAAGGCTTTTCGTGTGATAACACCCTTTTGGAGAGGACAGCGGCGCTCATAGATACAAACGGGATTGTTACCTTCACCGGAAGCGTACCGGACGGTATCACTGCTGATGCTGTGCAGGATTTTCTGATAAAGCTTGTGGAGCATGGTGCAAAGCTGGTTATTGACTCAAAGTCGGTATCGCTTGACATGCTTCGTAAGGTAAAGCCGTGGCTCATCAAGCCGAACACAGAGGAGTGCGAGGCATACTTCGGTAAAATGGTGGACCGTGAGCTTTATGTGGCGGCGATTCGACTTCACGAAGACGGTATAGAAAACGTTATGATATCGCTTGGCGGTGACGGTGCAATTCTCGCGTCCGACGGCAAGCTGTATCTGGCGAGAGTTCCAAAGATAACGCCCGTATCAACGATTGGAGCCGGTGACAGCGCGATTGCCGGATTTATTGCATGTGACGGCGATGCGCCGAAGCGACTGCGTCTGGCGGTTGCGTACGGAACCGCGGCGTGCCTTATAGGGGGCACAAATCCGCCGCTTAAAGAGGATATTGAGCGGATATACCGCGAGGTAAAAGTGGAAGAGGTAATGATATAAGTCCCAATTTGACTAGTGTTCCCGCTCGAAGTTGCTGTATTCAGTAAATAAGAATTTGAAAAGGAGATGGATTTGTATGAGTGCTTGCAGAATTATTGCTTCAGATATCCCTTTGACAGAATTTGCACCTTCACAGGATTATCCACTCGAAATAAACATTGATAAAGGTACAATGTACGACGGGGGAGCAGACGATAACTACTTTTTGAACACCTTTGCGAATGTTCAAGATTATACCGAAAAGAAACACGGTGTTAGTTTGGAATGGCAATATACAGACGGCAGAGCAAAGCAAATCATTGAATATATAAAAACAGCCCTATTGAAAACGGATTGCGTTGAATTTTGGCTTGTGTGGTTAATGGACTACTACGAGTTTGGGGATAGACCTTTCATTCACAAGGAAACAATCTCCGTTAATAAGCTGAACATAGAGCATATCAAAAAAATTGATAGTGCTGAAATTTGGAATACCCCCGACAAAATGTATCCAAGCAGACCGTCATTCTATTGCTTGACAGTGACCAAAAGTTAATTGGGAGAAATATAAAAAAGCCGCACATGTACCGGTCTGTCGGTATATGTGCGGCTTTTTTGTAACATATTTCATCATTCGCGTCAGCGAATATTTCACGTTTGCAAAGCAAACATTTCACAGCAAAGCTATTTAACTTGCCCGAAGGGCAAATTTCACTAAAAAAGCACTTGCGTTTGCAAGTGCTTTTTATGGCACCCCCGGCGGGAATCGAACCCACGACTAATCCTTAGGAGGGACTTGTAATATCCACTTTACTACGAGGGCAGTGCCACGATATATTTTACCACAGCCGCCCCCATTTGTCAAGGGCGGCTGCGCTTTTTTCAGCGGCGTTTCAATATTCTCATGATACCCATGAGAATCGGCTTTGCGTTAACGGCAAATATTGCCGCAACACCGAGTATCTGCACTGCTATCCAATACGGAAGCTCCAGAACCATAAATACCGTCTGCGCTCCGATTATCGCTGTGTTGATAATAAGCTTTGGTGAGTGAAGATTAAAGCGTATCATCTTGCGCGTGTTGATGGCGCGGATGATGAAGACTACAAAGTAAGATAAGAACGTTGCAAGTGCCGCACCGTTTGCGCCGAGCGGTGTGGGAATGAGCAGAAGATTGAGTGCGATATTTACGAGCGCACCTATCATTGAGGTGACAAAGGAGTGAACGCTCTTTTTGTCAACAAGGTAGACGCTTCCCATAAAGGTGACAAGGCTCGAGAAAACGGTTGCCGCGATAAGAAGCGGCATATACTGCCATGCAGTGTAATAGCTGTCGGCGAAAAGCACTATGGATGCGATTTTTGAGAATGCGATAAGTCCTGCGGCGCAGATAAAGAGCATGCCCTGGAAGCTGTCGAATACAGTTCCGAAAAATGTTTCATGCTCCGCGCGCGATTCTGCATCACGCTCGGTAACAGCGGAAAACTGCCATGCTTCGATGAAAATGCCCGACAAAAGTATGAGTATCGTCGGAATCTTAAAAGCGGCGGCGTAAAGACCGTTTATGTCATTGCCGAGGAAGCCCTTTATCATGTATCTGTCGGAAACGTTGGTTATCCACCAGAAGATAGTTGTGGGGATCATCGGCACACTGAATTTGAGCATCTTTGACGCGAGAGCGCGGTCGATTTTTTTGATGCTCAGCGAAAAATCCTTGCGTATGACGCATACGATTATAAGGGACGAAAGTGCATCCGCAATTACAACGCTCAGCACGTAACCGAGGAGTCCGATTTTAAGTACAGCGAGGAAGATTATATTGAGCGCGATTATTACCGCAGTGGAAATAATACCCTGCAGTGCAAAGAACGCGGTCATTCCGCGTGCGCGGCAATACTGCGCCAGAAGCGAGTGGACGTTTGCCGAAAGAGCATATAAGAGAATGAGCCACATGTATCCCTCGAAATATGCTATCATGTTAAGCAGAGGGAAGAACAGCGCGATTACCGCGAATCCGCCGAAAATCACATAAAGACCGGTTGTGAGGACACGGGTTTTATCGATATCCTTATCGAGCGTGAAGCGGAATATCGCGTCGCTCATGCCGAGGGAGATAATTGGCATGAGAAGATTTGCGCTTTGCGTTATTATATCCGCGGTACTGTACTGGGATGTGGAGAGATAGGCGGTGTAGAGCGGCAGCAGAAGAAAAACGAGTATTTTCGATGCAAACGTGCCTACACCGAGTATCGCTGTGTTTGATATAAGCTTTTTATACTTATCCATATTGTAAATCCTTTACGGTTTAGTGTGTTCGTCAAAGCAGAGGCGCGAAAAGACGCATGAGCGTCATCATAAGCCCATGTCTGCCCTTGATTTTTTTGTAAATCTCGGGCGTTATTTCTTCACAAACCTCGAGCGTTTCCATAAAATCGCGCTTTATATCGAGCACGGCGGGATTATCGTAAATGAGAGCCGCGCACTCAAAATGAAGGTATAAGCTTCGGTAATCAAAATTTATTGATCCTACCGCTCCGATATGGTTATCGCTGACAACGGTTTTGGAATGTATGAATCCGGGCGTATATTCGTATATGCACACACCGGAGCGTATAAGCTGCCCGTAGAACGAGCGTGTTACCTGGAAAACATAGGATTTATCCGGAATGTGCGGCGTGATTATACGCACGTCGATACCGCTTTTTGCGGCAAAGCAGAGCGCTGTGAGAAGCTCGTTGTCGGGGATAAGATAAGGCGTCATGATGTAAAGATAATCTTTTGCCTTGTTGATAAGATTGAAATATACAAGCTCGCCGACACACTCACCGTCGAGAGGGGTATCGGCATACGGCTGAACATATCCGCCGCTGTGCGCGGGCGGGCAGGGAGTGTTCACCGCACTTGCACAGAGAAAAGCCGTGATATCGTTATCCTCGGCGTGTGACATATACCAATGCTCCAGAAACATCAGAGTGAAGCTCTTTACGGCGTCACCGCGTACCATAACAGCCGCATCCTTCCAGTGGCCGTATTTGTCGTAGGCGTTTATATACTCATCGGCTAAATTTATTCCGCCGGTAAAGGCGGTGTGCCCGTCGATAACAACGATTTTTCTGTGATCCCTGTTGTTTTGCACAACCGTGGCAAGCGGCACGAATGGGTTGAATATCATGGTTTTTATGCCAAGACCGTTAAGTGTTTTATCATAGTTTTTTGGAAGCGTTGCCATAGAGCCCATGCCGTCCCATATTATACGGACATCCACTCCTTGCTTTACCTTTTCAATAAGGAGCTTCAGAATGGAATCCCACATCAGTCCCTCTTGGATGATAAAATATTCGAGAAAGATAAATTTTTTTGCTTGTCCCAGCTCAAGCATAAGGCGTTCAAATTTCGCTTCGCCCGACGGGAAGTAGACAACATCTGTATTTTTGTATACGGGATAAAATGCCTTGTTTGCAAGATAGGATGCGTGTGCGGCTGTGGTACGGCTTTTTTTGCGAATCTCTTCGGTTATGGAAGAATCCTGCGTGAGAAGCGGTGTGACTGTCTGGCTTGCCTTTGCGGCTTTCTTCTTGAAAAGGTAGGTTGAGGACTGAAGTCTCGATGCCAGATACATGAGTCCGCCGAAAATGGGGAATGTCAGTATCATTATCGACCAGATAAGCTTATAGGCGGGGTTCTTGTTCGTGTTTATTATACCGATCACAACGGCTATGCTTACAACGGTGAAACCTGCGGAAATGTAAAAGGAATACGTGCTGAGCGTTTTGAGCATAAATATGGAAATGAGTATCTGAAGCACGGCGAAAAGGGCGGTAATAATAAGCCGTCCCGTAAAGTGCTTTATATATCCTTTGTGCATGCTATCACCGCCTTGTTTTCAGGGAAATAATATTATTATATTATTATATCATATATCGTCAGATTTTTCAAGTACTAATCGAGCCCGCATGAGATTTTACGGTAAAAAACAAATCAAGCCGCGGATTTGCAGCTTGATTTAACAAATATTTGGTTCAAAACCGTGATCTGCGATATTGACAACAGGTGAGAAATCGAGTAGAATATATACGCATACTTAAGCTGTAAGCGCTCGGAGTTTTGCTTTGTTAACTATCTTAACTCCGCCGCGGATAACCTCGACGATTCCCTCGGATGCGAAGTATTTGAGCATGCGTGTTACAACCTCGCGTGCAGATCCCATATATTTGGCGATCTGTTCCTGAGTCATTTTTATTGTGTCCGAGCCGCACTTGGATGCTTCATCGAGAAGGAATATTGCAAGTCGCTTGTCCATGCTCATGAAAAGTATCTGCTGCATTGCCCACATAACGTCGGAGAATCGGCTGACCGTTGTTTCAAGCGCGAATATTTTAACGGACTGGATTCTCTCTGCCGCAGATGCGAAGGCGCATCCGCCCACAACGTAGCACTCGCTGTCCTCTTCCGCATCAACAAGTACATCAAAGGTGATGCTCTCAATCGCGCAGGATGCGGACAGCATGCAAACATCTCCCGGGTACAGTCGGTACAGCGTTATTTCCTTGCCGTCCTCGGAGAGCATATAAAGGCGAAGGCAACCGGATTTTATTAAAATTACACCCGTGCACTCGCTTCCGTCGTGTATGGTGGTACCCTTTTCATATTTTACGGATATTGTGCTTCGGCTGAAGGTTTCTTTATCGGTGTCGGTAAGGTCATTCCAGAATGGGAAATACTGATTGTACACCGGCAGGTAGTTTTCCATTTACCCATCTCCATTTTCATTATTTACATTAATTATATCACACAACCGGTTCTGTGTCAATCTTGCGAAAAATAAAAAATACCGTTTTGGTGATTTAGTCACAGAAGTGCGGGGAATAATGGTGTATAATATAACCATGAAAGGCAAACAAAACAAAATTTACATACAGGAGAAAAAACAATGATAAACGAAAAGGTACACGCACTTTTAAATCAGCAGATAAATAAGGAGTTCTACTCCGCATATCTCTATCTTGATATTTCAAACTACTTTGAGGATCGCGGTCTTGACGGATTTGCGAACTGGTATAAGGTTCAGGCACAGGAAGAGAGAGATCACGCGATGCTGTTCTATCAGTATCTCCAGAACGAAAACCAGAAGGTAACTCTCGATGCTATCGCAAAGCCGGATGCAGTTATCACCTGTGATATGGATGCCCTCAAGGCGGCGCTCAATCATGAGATATATGTAACCTCACTTATCAATGATATCTATGCTGCGGCAAGCGAGGTTAAGGATTTTCGCACGATGCAGTTCCTTGACTGGTTTGTTAAGGAGCAGGGTGAGGAAGAAACCAATGCTAACGATATGATCTCGAAAATGGAGCTGTTTGGCTCTGACCCGAGAAGCTTATATATGCTCAACCAGGAGCTTGCGGCACGCGTTTACGCGGCACCGTCGCTGGTACTTTAAAAAAATGTTAAAATTGAAAGGAATTAAGTAAAATGAAAAAATATGTATGTGACGTATGCGGATGGGAATATGACGAGGAGCTTGGAGATGCCGATCTCGGTATCGCTCCCGGTACAAAGTTTGAGGATCTTCCCGAAGATTTTGAATGTCCTCTCTGTGCAGTAGGCAAGGATCAGTTCTCTGAGGCTTAATAAATCGGTGCCGGGCTTTCGGGCTCGGCACCGTAAGTGTGTAAAAATGCGGCTGATATGATGCCGGAATATTAAAGAGGTGTAGTTATGTTCGTAACAAATGATATAAAATATGTTGGTGTAAATGACAGAAGCATCGATCTTTTCGAGGGACAGTATACCGTGCCAAACGGTATGGCGTATAACTCTTATGTGATCGTTGATGACAAAATCGCAGTAATGGATACCGTTGACGCAAGATTTGCCCACGAATGGCTTGACAATATCGACGGAGTTCTCGGTGGCAGAAAGCCGGATTATCTTATAATTCAGCATATGGAGCCGGACCATTCCGCGAATATTATGCAGTTTGTAAAGGCTTATCCAAATGCGACGCTTGTATCCTCTGAAAAGGCTTTTGGCATGATGAAAAACTTCTTCGGAACCGATTTTACGGATAACCGTATCGTAGTCGGAGAGGGTGACACTTTAACACTCGGTAAGCATACCCTTACTTTCGTTACCGCGCCTATGGTGCACTGGCCCGAGGTTATCGTGACATACGACAGCGCGGATAAGGTTCTCTTCTCGGCGGACGGTTTCGGTAAATTCGGCGCTGTTGATGCCAACGAGCCGTGGGACGATGAGGCTCGCCGCTATTTCATCGGAATTGTCGGCAAATACGGCACACAAGTGCAGGCGCTTCTTAAAAAGGCGGCAGGACTTGATATCTCCATCATCTGCCCGCTTCACGGCCCCGTGCTTCGCGAAAATCTCGGACATTATATAGGACTTTACAACACATGGTCGAGCTACACTCCCGAGTCTGACGGCATTGTTATCGCATATACTTCCGTATACGGCAACACCAAGAAGGCTGTCATGCAGCTTGCCGACAAGCTTCGTGAGAAGGGCTGCCCCGAGGTTGTTGTGCATGACCTTGCAAGATGCGACATGGCGCAGGCCACGGCGGATGCGTTCAGATACTCCAAGCTTGTTCTTGCAACTACTACGTATAATGCGGACATATTCCCGTTCATGAGAGAATTTATAGACCACCTTACCGAGCGCAATTTTGCTAATCGCACCGTTGCGTTTATCGAAAACGGAAGCTGGGCACCGCTTGCCGCGAAAACTATGCGCGCTATGTTTGAAAAGAGCAAGAATTTAACGCTTGCCGAGCCGGTTGTGAAGATTCTTTCCTCTCTTAATGAGGAAAGTGCGGCACAGCTTGAGGCGCTCTCTGACGCTCTTTGCAAGGAATACCTCGCAAAGCAGGATTCCACTGCAAACAAGAACGACATGACCGCGCTGTTCAACATCGGTTACGGTCTTTACGTTGTAACCTCGAACGACGGCAAGAAGGACAACGGACTTATTGTCAACACCGTTACACAGGTGACAAACACCCCCAACCGCATCGCTGTTACCATAAACAAGGAAAACTACTCCCACCATGTTATAAAGCAGACGGGCAAGATGAACATCAACTGCCTTACGGTTGATGCACCGTTCAAGGTGTTTGAGGCGTTCGGCTTTGTGAGCGGACGAAATGTTGATAAGTTTGCAAACTGCGAGCCGCTTCGCTCGGACAACGGACTTGTGTTCCTTCCGAGATATATCAACTCGTTTATGTCGCTTAAGGTTGAGCAGTATGTTGACCTTGACACACACGGTATGTTTATCTGCTCGGTAACCGAAGCAAGAGTTATCACCGACGATGAGTCGATGACCTACAGCTATTACTACGATCACGTTAAGCCGAAGCCCGAAACCGAGGGCAAAAAGGGATTTGTCTGCAAGGTTTGCGGATACGTTTATGAGGGCGATACGCTTCCCGATGACTATATCTGTCCGCTTTGCAAGCACGGCGCGGCTGACTTTGAGCCGATAGCGGAGTAATCTTTTTCCCAAAGAGGTGACTTTTTAATGGAACTGGTGCTTTTGACCGCACTCGGAGTTGGCGGTGCCACCGTTATCGGTTCGCTGATAGGCTTTATATTCAAGAAAATATCGCATAAATTTTCGGATATCGTGCTCTCATTTGCGGCAGGAGTAATGCTCTCTGCCGCGGTGCTTGGGCTTATAATTCCGTCTGTTGAATACGGCGGGAAATACGGTCTTGTCATAACAGTTGTCGGAATATTTGCTGGTGCGCTGTGTCTGAGCCTTGTTGACAAGCTCGTGCCGCATCTTCACAAAATGGTGGGCGGTGACACGGAAAGTCACAACAACGCGAATTTAAGCAAGGTTCTGCTTTTCGTTACTGCTATAGCGATACATAATCTTCCCGAGGGAATTGCGGCTGGTGTCGGATTCGGCTCCGGTAATACCTCGCAGGCACTTCTCATTGCCGGCGGTATCGCGCTCCAGAATATCCCCGAGGGCATGGTCATAATAGGTCCCATGCTCGCCGCAGGTGTGACGCCGAGGAAGACGTTTATCTGTGCTATGATAACCGGACTTGTTGAGGTGGTAGGTGCGCTTCTCGGATACTTTGCCGTAAGCGTTGCCACGGTGATCCTGCCGTTTGCGCTCGCGTTTGCCGGCGGTACGATGCTGTACGTCATAAGCGACGAGATGATTCCCGAAACCCATGCTCACGGAAGTGAGCGCGGGGCTACATACGCCTTGCTCGTTGGATTTTGCCTTATGCTCGTGTCCGACGTTTTGCTTGGTTGAGTCAACGTAAGGAAACCAATGATTAAAACTCATAAGAATCTTTTGTAGGGGCGACCATTGGTCGTCCGCGGATGACGGGTGAGCGGCCATACAGGGGATTCTAGTTAATGATATTAAGAAAGCAGATTCTCATTTTTATCTGAGAATCTGCTTTTTCCGTTATTTTATTTGACAGCTGAAAACTGCTGTTTTATATCCTAATTTTGCGGAATCGAACTTACCGCTTTTGCTGTTTTCGTTTGCGAACGGTGTTTGCACATCATCGAACGGCAAGGCACCCTTATCAAGTGCCGCATTTGTGACAAACTTGAACACGTATTGGTACACCTCTTCGCTTTGATGTTCTTCAAGTAGCGTGGTAGTCACGCCGTTGTTTATCACAAATCCATGAACGCGCTGGAGTCCGCCAAGACTGATGCCCACCATTTCCCCCCGATATAAAACAGCAAATCCGAAAACGGAATGTTCGTCATTTCCAAGCACATCTCGTTGATAGAGCTCCTGCTTCATGTGGGGAATATAATGCGTGAAGCATTTCTTTTTATCGCAGAATGAACGGACGGTGTCGTAATCCTCGTATTTTATCAACTGTACCGAGTAGCCGTCAGGCGGCGTGATTTGGTACGGTTCATCGGTATAATACCGCCCTTCTTGTCGCTTAATTTCGGAGATTCTCACACCGAACTTTGCAAGCGTATCCGCAATAGTATGGTTATCATCCATTGTGTAGATAAGCATGTCGAATCTGTCATCGGAGAATGTTTTCAGATAACCGGCGATTCTTTCATAATCCTCACAAACAATATCTCCCATGAATCTGCCGTCCCATTCCGTAAACCATATGAACCCGTCACGGAAGTCTTCGCCACTATACAGTGCTGCGCCGCCGTTGACACGACAGCATATTGCAATATAGCCGTATTTCAAGGCATTGGTTTCCAGCATGAAATCAATTACCTCATCGCTGTTGGCAATTTTGAAGTCTTTAAATTCGTGTGTCAGCCGTGCTCCAACTGTGTCATTGAAAAAATCTCCGTAGAACGCTTCTGTTTTCTCGGTTTGCTTACGGTATTCCACGGGACTCACACCGTATTGCTTTTTGAATGCCCGTGTGAAGCTTTCGTGTGCTTCGTATCCGCAGTCAAGAGCAATATCAAGAATATCTCGGTCAGTAGTGCGAAGCAGATGCGTTGCCTTTTTCATTCGGCTGAAACGAACATATTCCATAATATTAAATCCGGTATGCGCGAAAAACACACGGTTAAAGTAATCTGTGGAAAATCCTGCGTGTTCCGCAACGTCTTCAATGGTCATCTCGCTGTTTTTGTTTTCTGATTTGATGTATTTAAGCGCTTTTGTAATAAGTTCACTGTTTTCCATCGTTGTGTCCTCCTGTTTTGTTTTCAAACATTCGGCCGTTTGTTTGTGATATTATTATAGCACAGTTCTTCGTGTTTGTCTTGACAGAAATCGCTTTGTTTATAGCACTATCCCCCGAAGCTTTGCAGGCTCGGGGGATAAAATTTTATTTAGCGCTTTCCATTGCCGAAACGTAATGCTTCAGAACTTCGCAGATATCGTAAAGCGGACGGTGGGATTTTATCTTATATTCCACGCTCTGTCTGCCCGACATGCGGAATGTGAGGTTGACATTTGCGTCCGTTGCCGCTTTTGCCCAAAGCATCGGCTCAAGCTTTTCAGGGAGAATGGATATGGTTTCGCCGTGATGCTCGATTTTTGGTATTCTTGCCTTTGAGCAGAGCGCTCTGGCGAGGGACACATACATGAGCGTGTCGGCAGGGCGTGGGATGTCGCCGAATCTGTCCATAAGCTCATCGGCGAGATCGTCAAGGTCCTGTGCACATTCGATATGTGCAATTTTTTTGTATATATCCATTCGCTGGGACTCGCTCTTGATATATTTTTCGGGCAGATACGCATCAAGCGAAATGTCGAGCTTTGACTCAAATTTCGGCTGTGCCACAACGCCTTTTTCTTCAAGTACGGCTTCATTGAGTATCTTCACATACAAATCGTATCCGATCGAATCAAGCTGACCGTGCTGTTGGGATCCGAGCAGATTACCTGCACCGCGTATCTCAAGGTCACGAAGAGCTATCTTGAATCCCGAGCCGAACTCCGTATACTCACGCATGGCGGAAAGGCGCTTCTGCGCGATTTCGTTGAGCGAGAGGTTTGGCGGATAGGTGAAATATGCATACGCGCGGCGAGAGGAGCGTCCGACACGTCCGCGAATCTGATGAAGCTGGGAGAGTCCAAGTCTGTCGGCGTGGTCGATTATGAGCGTGTTTGCGTTTGGAACGTCTACGCCCGATTCGATGATGGTTGTTGACACTAGAATATCGATCTCACCGAGAACCATTCCGCGCCAGATATCGGAAAGGAGTTCTTTGTCCATTTGACCGTGTGCCACCGCTATACGCGCATCGGGAACGGCGCGCTGAAGCCTCAGTGCCACGCCGTCAATGTCGTCAACTGTATTGTGCAAGAAGAAGACCTGGCCGCCGCGGCGCAGCTCTTTCTTTATTGCTTCCGTGATGATAAGCTCATCGTATTCCATTACGAAGGTCTGGACGGGGAAGCGGTCACCGGGGGCCTCGTCAAGCACGGACATGTCGCGAATACCGCTCATCGCCATGTTAAGCGTGCGCGGAATGGGCGTTGCCGTCAGCGTGAGCACATCCACGTTGTCGGATATCTGCTTGAGCTTTTCCTTGTGTGCCACACCGAAACGCTGTTCCTCGTCGATGATTACAAGACCGAGGTCACTAAACTCAACGTCCTTTGACACGAGTCTGTGCGTGCCGATTATGATATCAACATCTCCGCGGCGAAGCTTTCGTACGGTTTCCTGCTGCTGCTTTGGTGTTCTGAAACGCGAGAGCATATCAACGCTCACCGGGAAGCCGCGCATACGTGAGAGTATCGTCTGGTAGTGCTGCATTGCGAGGATGGTTGTGGGAACGAGGATTGCAACCTGCTTGCCCGACATTACCGCTTTGAATGCGGCACGGAGCGCAACCTCGGTCTTACCGAATCCAACATCTCCGCAGAGAAGACGGTCCATGGGAACAGCGGACTCCATGTCCTTTTTGATCTCGGCGATAGATTCGAGCTGCCCCTCGGTTTCCTCATATTCAAACGCCGCCTCGAAATCGCGCTGGAAATCTTCGTCCGGCAAAAACGCAAATCCGGCGCGGCGCTGACGCTCGGCGTAGAGCTTGATAAGCTCCTTTGCCATGTCCTTAGCCGCGGCTTTTGCCTTGGTTTTGGCGCGTGTCCACTCGGCACCGCCCATTTTCGAGAGCTTTACGCCGCCGCCCTCTGTGCGCGCGCCGATATATTTTGACACCATGTCAAGCTGATCTGTGGGCAGGTACAACAGATCACTTCCGGCGTACTGCAGTTTGATATAGTCCTTCGTTACGCCTACAACGGTGAGCTGTTCAATGCCCATGTACATACCGATTCCGTGGTTTGCGTGCACCACGAAGTCGCCGACTGTGAGGTCGTTGTAGGAAAGTATCTTTTCCTGGGATGAGCGTGAGTGCTTGGCTTTTCTGCCGTGGGACAGTATTGTGCGCGAGTAGGAATTCGGATTCTGATACATTGAGAGCAGTGCGAATTTTGTTGCCGTCAGCTCAAAACCGGAGAGATTGAATCCGGACAGAACGAGTGTGACGGATTCGGGGAGTGTGAGTATTCCGTATGCCTTGTCCTCGGTGGCGCTGATTGCACGAATACCGTTTTCTACAAGCTCGGCGGTGATATTTTTCGCCGCAGTTTCGTTTTCGCAGAGCACTACACTGCGGAATTTGCTCTCTGAATAGTCACGGAGATCTTCGATAAGCAGTTCCATGTTATCCGCATAGGATACCGTCTGCTTGGTGCGGAACGAGTAAAGCCCCGACAGCTTGCGCCCCGAAGCATTTGCGGCAAACGTGTCGCAGATAAGTGCTCCGTTTTTGTCAAGAAATGTTTCGTAAAAGTCAAAATGTCGGGAATATTCGGCATAGCGCGCCGATATTTCGTTCTTTTCGAGCAGTGATTCCACTTCGCTTGTGATGTGGAAATCGTATGCTCTCATTCTGTCGGCAGAGGCCTTCTCATCCTGAACGAATATGATGGGGCAGTGTAGTCCGCATTTTTTGGCGGCATATACCGCATAGTCTGCAAGTGTGGTGTTTTCGCTGTACACAAGCGAAATATATTTGTCTATAAAGTTAAGATCGGTGCCGGCACTGAGCGCTTCAACCTCGGCTGAAAGCTCGTTCTTTACGCGCTCGTCGGATGCTTTTTTCAGTTGTGCCACTACCGACTTCTTTATTGCATCGCGCGACTCGGCGGTCGTTACAATTTCTCTTGCCGGGGTTACGGTTATGTGAGTAAGATTTTCGATATTGCGCTGTGTTAAAATGTCAAAGCTACACATACGGTCGATCTCGTCATCGAAAAGCTCGATTCTCACCGGATTTTCCGAATACGGCGGAAAAATATCGACAATACCGCCGCGAACAGCATACTGTCCGACACCGTCAACAAGCTCGGAACGTGTGAAACCGCTCATTTCAAGCTGCCCAACAAGCGCATCAAGCTGTACGGGGACACTGATATCAAGTTCGACAGTATTCTCTTTGAGTACAGAGATCGGCATAGTGAACTGCATTGCCGCATCGGGCGCGGCGATAACGCAGTCATAGTCGGTGTTACCCTCGGCGGCGTTTACAAACGCCGCAAGCGCACGAAGACGCTCGTGCTCATACTCACGAGAGGATGTTATATTATGAAAAACCAGATCGCGAAGCGGATACATGAGCGGCGAGAGTCCAAGCTCGGACAGGGCATTATAGAGCTTCAGTCCGTCCTTTTCGTCAGGAACCAGTATAATTGACGGTAAGCGGTATTTCTTTCGGACATCGCGTATTACAGCGGCATAGAACACCGCGCGCGCACCGTCGGAAAGGCCGCTTATCTGTATCGGATGTACGGCTTCAAGGTGTCTACTTTGAATGGACTTTATTATCTGGTCGTATTCTTTTTCGAGAAGTATTGACTCGGCGATTATGTTCGCCGCAGAGGATGTGATGTCGGTCATCGTGTGTCCTTTCGGTTTGTCAGTTGAGCTGTGACATTGCTTTGTCAATTTCACCCTTGAGAATCATTTCAATGCCGGTGACGGCACTACCCATAGCAGAGAAGAATGCATCGCGGTCATCTCCCCGAAACTCGGAGAGCACCCAATCAGCAAGATCGTAATCGGGATGCGGCTTTGCGCCGACTCCCATTCGGATGCGGACAAATGCATCGGAACCGAGCTTTTCTATAATTGAGCGAAGTCCCTTCTGACCGCCGTCGCTTCCTTTTTTGCGGATGCGAAGCTTACCGGGAGCGAGGTTAGTATCATCGCTTATCACGATTATGTTCTCGGGCGCGATCTTATAAAAGTCTGCTGCTTCACGCACAGCCTCGCCCGATGCGTTCATGTAAGTCTGCGGCTTCATGATAAGTACACGCTTATCCGAAATTCTCGCCTCGCCGATAAGCGCCTTGTATTTTGCGCGGTCAACCGTTATATTAAGCTTTTGGGAAAGGTAATCAACCGTCAGAAATCCCGCATTGTGACGGGTAAAAAGATATTCCTTGCCGGGGTTTCCGAGTCCTACGATAAGGTGGGTTATCGGCTCACCCGTGGGGGCTGGGGATTTTTCTATTTTCTTAAAAAGATCGAATATGTCTGCCATTTTTATACCTCTTATTTGCAAAGCACAAATCGACGGGTGGGGCGATACCCCTCCCGTCGTGCGCTGTATTTTCTATAGATAGTTTACCACATTTTTATTGGTTTTGCAAGTGTTTTATAAGATTTTTGTGTGCCGTTTTTCGACAGAATTATCTGACGGAGCGAAGTGGAATTTCGTCAAGCACTGTAATGTTATGCTTTGCCGCAAAGTCGAGTGCTAACTTGTGTGTGCTCTCGAGGAGAACGTCATTCGGATCGTGTGCATCACAGCCGAAAATGAAGTCGCAACCGACCTCTGTCGCAATCTTAAAGAAACGGTCGCAGGGGTAGATACGTTTTGTAGCCAGTCCGAGGAAGTTTATCTCAAGCGGTATGCCGAGTGCCTTTGCGCCCTCACAAAGACGGATAGCCTCGCTCCTGTAAAAATCCTCATCTCCCTCAAAAGCAAACAGGTCGGGATGCGCGAGATATGTGAATTTGCCCGTCTGCAGTGCTTCAAGTATCTGATCGGTGTAGTTCTTTAACATATCGTTGTCGTGATCTGCCCAGCCGGATGAAATATGCGTATCGTATTCATTATGAATAAAGTGCTCGCCGAGCAGATAATAGTCAAGCGGATACTGTTTCAGAAATTCATCGAGCTTATCAAAAATTTCCGGATAGTATTCTATTTCAAGACCGAGCTTTATGTCAATATCGTTTTTATATTCACGGCGCAGATCGAGAACAGATTTTACGTAATCATCCATTTTTTCGGGACGCATACGAAATCCCGAGTAGTGTTCAGTAGGGAAGAACTGCGGACAGTGGTCGGAAAATCCGAGCACCTTGAGTCCGCGCTCGATCGCTTTTTCAACATATTCGCGGTCCTCACCGACAGCGTGATTACAGCGGGAAGTGTGGGTATGATAATTGGCGGTCATTGGTGTGACTCCTTTTGTGACATAGATATGTAATTATTATATCACGGTTAATGCCAAAAGTAAATAGGAAAAGAAAAATCCGTGTGCCAAACACACACGGATTTTAAAATCAATAGTTCTGTGCTCTGAGCTTGAAGTATGCCTGCGGATGTGCACATACGGGGCATACATTCGGAGCATCCTTGCCGATGTGGATGTGGCCGCAGTTGCCGCACTCCCAGATCATTTCTCCGTCGCGGGAGAATACAAGACCGCCCTCGATATTTGCGAGAAGCTTGCGGTAACGCTCCTCATGCTCCTTTTCGATAGCCGCTACACCCTCGAAGAGGTTTGCAATGTAGTCAAAGCCTTCCTCGCGTGCATCCTTTGCCATCTGAGTGTACATATCGGTCCACTCATAGTTTTCGCCTTCAGCGGCATCCTTGAGGTTTTCCGCTGTGGTTCCGATTCCGTCGTGGAGAAGCTTGAACCAGAGCTTTGCGTGCTCTTTTTCGTTTTCAGCTGTGTCGAGGAAAAGCTGTGCTATCTGCTCGTAGCCTTCCTTCTTTGCCTTGGATGCATAGTAGGTGTACTTGTTGCGCGCCTGGGATTCGCCTGCAAATGCTGCGGCGAGATTTGCCTCTGTTTTTGTGCCTTTAAGATTCATCTGAATGTCCTCCTTTTATTTGTGACGTACCTTTGCCGGTACGCTTACTTTTATTATATCCCAAATCACGGAAAAATCTGCACTGAAATTGTGAACAGTTGAAAAAATCAACAGATCCGGAGCATTAATCCTTTATAGTGATTTCCGGTGTGTAGGGAAGAGTGAAAACAAATTCACAGTTTTCACCGTGTGCGCTTCTTACCCATATCTCTTCTTCGTGAGCATCGATGATAGTCTTTGCAATGTAAAGACCGAGTCCGACGCCTGTTTTATCAAGCCCGCGGCTCTTGTCACTCTTATAGAATCGCTCAAACACGAACGGAAGCTCCTCGGACGGGATTCCCACGCCTTCGTTAAAGACGGAGATGTAAACTTTTTTGTCTTTTTCAAGTATGCTTATCTTATATTTGCCGCCCTCACGCGAAAACTTGACCGCGTTGTCGCAGATATTATAGAGAATCTGATAAATGGCGTCATGGTCAGCGTATACCGTCATTTTGTCACGCTTGCAGTCGAACTCAACGTCAAGATGCTTTTCGTCAATCTTCTGCTCAAACGAAATTAGTATGAGTCTTGCCATTTCGCAGATATCAAACGCGGTTTTGTTGAACTTGCGCTCGCCTGCCTGAATACGGGTTATATCGAGAAGGCTTGCCACGAGTCTTGCGAGGCGGCGCACCTCGGTTCTGATTATGTCGAGATAGTATTCGTGCTTTTCGGGTGGGATGGTTCCGTCGAGTATTCCGTCGATAAAGCCGGAAATGGTGGTCATCGGTGTCCGCAGGTCGTGCGACACGCTTGATAAAAATGTACGGCGCATATCTTCAAGCTTTGACATGGAGGCTGCCATATTGTTGAAAGCCGTTGCAAGCTCGGCGACCTCGTCGCGTCCGCGAACCGGAACGCGCACGTCAAATTTACCTGCCGCAAACGATTTTGCCGCTTTTGACATCTCTTTGAGGGGTTCAATTATTTTCTCGGAAATAAAATACACCGCCACAAGTGCCGCAAGCATTACCCAAAGGCAGGACAGAATAATGGTTTTTACCATTGTGTTGATGAGAATGGATTCGGGGGTTAACTTGGTGCAGGCAAGTGATGCGCCCACAAATCCTCCCTCTGAATCGTGCATCGGATATGCGTGGATGAGGTGATTTTCATCAAACACGCCGCCGATATCACCGGTGAGCGACTGTGCGCCGTTTTCTTCCAGCGCTTCCAGAAGCGAAGCGGGGAAATGGCCGTTTATAAATCCGACCTCGACAGAGTCATCGTGTACAAGCACAGCTCCGGCGATGTCGATAACAAAGATGTGAACGTCCTCGCTGTATTCCGCCATTGCGGAAAGAAGCTGACTGAACTGTCCTTTTCTGAAATATACAAATCTGTTGAAATCGGTTGCTTCGGCGGAAACGAACATATCACCGACAGTTTCTGCCACAACGCTTGCACTTTTTTCAACATTTTCATCTTTTGCGTTTTCGGACCATCCTCCGACGATAGCGCAAAGGATAAGCGTGAGTATTATAAAACTGACCGCAATTATCAGCATAAAAGCGGTTATGTATTTTGTGAATACGGATTTGAACATCGTATTTCTCCTATCGCGCATCGGCACTGTTTTTACGTACATATAAATTATACAACCAAGTTGGGGGTTTGTCAAGTTTAAAGAGCACAAAAACGGTCTTTTTTCGGGTGCAAAAATAATTTTGTGCGTCACGTAAAAAACTTGACAACGCTCAAA
This sequence comes from Candidatus Flemingiibacterium sp., assembly GCA_045636265.1. Taxonomy (GTDB): domain Bacteria; phylum Bacillota; class Clostridia; order Oscillospirales; family CAG-272; genus Flemingiibacterium. The sequence goes on along the minus strand of JAZTXD010000044.1, from coordinate 11,023 downwards.
AACTGTGCTATACTTGTCTTGTAAAAATTTTCTTTACGGAAAGGACACATAACAATGATATTCGGCAACATTAAAACATTTAAATCCTGCGGTATGGTTTCCGCAGATCTCGAAAAGTATATCGAAGTTCTCAAGACCATTACTCCCGACATCAAAGACGGAAGATATGAGCTCTCCGACGGTGCATACTACAATGTTTGCACAGTTGCAAAGCAGGGCGATCCCGCTGAAAAGGTTTTTGAGTCACACAGAAAGTATATCGACATTCAGTTCGTATTTGAGGGAAGCGAGCAGATGGAATATGCTGATCTCCAGACTCTCACGGTAACACAGCCTTACGCAGAAGAGGGCGACTGCGCACTTGAAAAGGGAAACGGTGTTCTTCTCACTGTTAACGCCGGCGATTTTGTTGTATTCTGCCCCGAGGATGCACACAAGCCCGGATGCGGAAACGGCACATCCAGAAAGGTTATCGTTAAGGTTCCGGTTAAATAAGGTTATTCATGAGAAAGCACTTGCGGCAAGTTACCGCAAGTGCTTTTTTGATATACTCCGATATTTTAGGCCTGCTCTGTTTTCTCCTCATGCAGATAATTTGCAATACTTGCAACAAAATCCGCACAGCGAGGCGGCTTGTCACCGCCGAAATAGTTCGATAAAAATCCGCGCTTATACGATGCTTCTATGGAGCGCCTGCAGCTGCGCCCAACATTTGCGGGGCAGTCAGATCTGCAAAGCTTTGCCACTCGGGGATAGAGTGTTTTTGTGACATATTCGGTAATCTCGGGCGAGTGGTAGGTGAGTATAATGGCACAGCGCAGGTACTCAAAACCTTTTTCGGATGGATAGATATTAAGGTACATAAGTATCTTTCCGATGCGCGCGTACATTTTTCCTGCATCGGGTGCATCCGAGTAATAGTTCCGCTTGGGCATGGTTGACAAGATATATTCCTCTTTTCGCAACTTGATTTCCACGAAATATTGTAGCATATTCCCATGAATATATCATGCGGCAACTGTTACAAAGTTTTTGTCAAAGTTTTGTGAGGAATGTCATGTTTTGGGGGAGAGGGGCAATGGGATAACGGTTTTTTTCATGTGGTCTTTTGTGGTGCAGTGAGTGATGATAAATCCGAAAAAACACCTCTTCGATTTCGGCAAAGGTGATTGTTTTTGTGCCTTCCTTGTAGTTGAATGTAATAACCAAGTAATCGTCGAACAGATAGATCGCATTGGCAAAGCTGCGGCGGTGGTCAAGCTGTTTCATATTGAGCTTGCGGAGAATTGGCAATGTGCTACTTTCGGCATTAGTTCATATATCTATCACAATTTAATGACCACGGAATTTCGTTCCTATTAGCATAGTTTTTGAAAGCCTTACCGCACAAGGCGACCTTTTTACATTTTGAAAATGCATACTCGCCAATTGGCAGATCTTCATCGCCCTCGGCACAAACGGCTTCCAGGTTTTCGCATTTATAAAATGCGGAGGTTCCGATGGATCGTACGTTCTTAGGAATGAATACGGTTTTTATGTCGTTACACTTCTGAAAGGAGTAAGGGCCGATGTCGGTAAAATAATCAGGGATTATAACATGCGCGTCGGTTCCGAGGTATTTTTTTAATATCCACTGCTCCTTTCGTGTAACCTTGTTTTTTTCACCATGAAAGACTGTTCTTTCCGTTACGGTGTGGACAACCACGAAATCATGATTTGGGGTGAATTCCGCGGTTTCTTTTTCGTCAGGCGCTTGGTAGCGCCTGCATTCTGCCGCGGGTGAGTCTGTATTTTCTACACTCCCTATCATTTTCCCGAAATCCTTCTCACTCAGCATCGTGATGTGGTTTTCCATAGCTGCGGCGACCTTTTTATTGCCGGGAACCGAGCCGTATATAAGATAGTTAGTATCACTTGTGACCTTATCGGTGGTTTTCGCGCCGAGCGTTGTTAGAAGCTCAAGAATACCCTCACGGGTGAAATTTTCAAATGTACCCGTTACGACAACCGTCGTATCCATAAAGGGATTGCTTTTTCCGTCAAGCTCGCGGTGTTTCCCGATAAATTCAAGTTCGGTCATAACCGCGTGCATCATGCGCACGTTGCTCTCCTCCTCAAACCATTTGTAAATCGACTTTTCCACGATGCCGGGAACTTCTGCAATATGCGAGAAGGCAAAGTTTGCACGAACTGCTGCCTCAAACGCCTCCATTGAGCCATAGAAATATTGGTGAAGCGCCTTGGCAGCTTGGGGACCGAGGTGGGGGATATCAATACCCACGAGGAACTGATACATATGACACTTTCGGCTCATCTGAATTTCTGCCCATATGTCGCGGTAGCGTGCTGCGCCAAAGCCTGGACGGTTAATAATATCGTCTTTATGAATGTCGAGATGGTAAATGTCAGCATAGCTGTTGATCCAGCCATACGCCATCATCTTTTCAATGACTGATGCGGAAAGTCCATCGATGTTCATTGCGCTCTTGTCGCAGAAGCGAGCCACCTTTTTGGCGTGACGTGCAAGGCAATTTTCGTTGGGACAGTAGAGATTGCGAATGCCGCTCTGTGAGGTCTGAACGCTCAGATGCTCACCACAACAGGGGCAATACTTGGGCAACTCATACGTCCCGCTCATCATTCGGTTTTCGGCAATCTGCGGAACGATCATATTTGCCTTATAGACCTTGATAATATCACCCTCACCGAACTTGTACTTTTCAAAATTCGAGAGGTTATGAAGGCTTGCTCTGTGTACGCGAGTGCCGTCGATGACCACCTCGTCAAAGAGCCCTACGATGCTGACAATGCCAGTTCTCGTGGTGTGAAGCTCAACGCCTCGGAACCTGGTTTCCTTGACCTCGTCATTCCATTTGAGCGCCATCATCCGCTTTTCGTGATGCGCCGTTGCGCCAAGACTCTTGCCGTATGTAAGATCGTCAAATTCGGCAACGATGCCGTCAACGGGGTAAGCAAAGCCCTCGGGAGTCCATTCGGACACACATGTGGAAATGTCGTCGTGTCTGTCGCCGGGACTGACAAGCTTATGCTCAACCACCGCAAAATTGTTCTCGGAGAGAAATTCAAGCTGACCGATCTTGGTGGCGTGAGAGTCTTCTTTGATAAGCTCGAACGCGAAAAAATCAAGATGAGCAAGCTTTCCGAGGTTCTCTGTGACACTTCTAACTGCGCCAGAAGCGATACTTCTGGGGTGCGTAGCATTGCTCTCACCGAGCTTTGTGAGAATATTCGCATCCTCCCACGAAAGAACTCCCTCACCTCTTACCTCAAAGCTTTCCTTGCAAGGAACGATCATAGGAATATTGCGAAAATGCTTGACGGTGTGTGTCACATCCTCACCGATTACACCCTCCGCACCGCGAGTAACCGCTTGTGTAAATTTGCCTTTCTCGTAGCGCAGGACAAGTGTAAGTCCGTCCATCTTCCAGGAGAAAACGATATCTTTGTCGCCCGCAAACTCGACCAACTCATTTACGTCCTTGGTCTTCTGGCAGGAAAGCATGGGCTTTGTATGCTCTACGGTTTTGAGTCCCGCTTTTTCGTCGCTTGGAACCTTACCGATAGGCGAATTGACAAAATGTATACCTGTTGCGCGCTCAAGCATCTTCAGTTCGAGCACCAGCTTATCGTATTCAAGGTCACTTATAATCGGCTCATCCTTCTGAAAGTAAGCAATGTCCGCCGCATTGATCTTTTCAATCAGTTCCTTCATTCTCTGAATATCGTTCATATCTTTATCCTTTCACTTCTTCACTAACTTTAAATCTTGCGCACTTGCCCCAAGGTGGCAGATGGGCGTCTTGGTTATTGATAAGCCAAAGCACCGGAACGCCCATCGCTTCTTCCTCTTTTGGATAGGTGTCATAGCCATCGGTTAGTATAACGATGCTTGCGGGCGGATTGTCCATCATATTTCGCTGCATATATCGAAAGATTTCTCCGAAATCATTTCCGCCTCCGCCTACCGGAACAATAGAGAGCAATTCTTCGGGATCACAGAACGGAATGGGATCTGTAACAAACACCTCTGTAAAGCTGAGTAATCCTTCAAGCTTATTATTAAAAGCATCCATCGCACTGATAATTTCGGAATATGCCGCCGAAATTTGTTTGTCACCGATAGATCCCGACGTATCGATCAAGAACCATATGTTTTTAACACTTTCATCCTTCTCATTAAAGTCGGGGAGGAAAAAGGGACAATCATCCATTCGTTTGTCTGGTGGTGTAAAGGAGTAATCGTTAATTTCTTCTTGCACAAAAGTGTTAAGCAACGCTCTCCAATCTACCTCCGGTTCTCGCAATGCTTTTACAAGACGCTTTGCGCACAACGGTGGGCCTCCGTAACCAACGTGGGCGTCTTCTTTTTCCAAAACCGTGTCGGTTACGCGCATCACCCTGTCATTCCACTGATCGCGTTGACTTTTATCCTCATCATCGCCCTCCCAAAAGCTGTGATCGTCAAAGTGTGGATTTTGAGATTCAGTTTTACACTTTTCTTCTTCTGCATTTTTCGAGAGTGCCATAGCAAGCGACTTGTTTTTTGCGAGCATTGCCGCCTTTATGGCTTCAAGAGAATCGTATTTTTCTCCGCCGCTTTCACTACTGCTGTTTTGTGTTGAAGCGTCTTTGGACCTTTCATTTACCTTGCCATCTGCTTCGCTATCAGCCTTGTCCTCAGCCTTTCTATTTTGTACATCGGAGTTTCCAGACTCCTTTGCTTCCCCCAACCCTTTTTTCTTCTTTTTTGCCGATTTGCCTTGAGCGCACATTAATTCGTTATACACCTGCTTCAAGGTGAGTTCGTATCCTTCCTTGCCGCTAGGGGCAAGGTGAGGCATTACTCCGTATTTTTTGAGCGTGATCTTGCTGAGATCCTTGCCGCCAAAGCTATAAAGAATATTGGAGTTTACAACGATGTCACAAGCCTGGTCAAACACTTCGAGGTCATAATCTGCTTGCACACGGAACGGGTGAGAGAGGGCGGCGTGAAGAACATTGTGCATCAGCACGAATTCAAGTTCAGTATCGTCGATATCTTCAAGAAAATCGGGATTGAATGCAATTCGGTTGCCGTCCGTATAGGAATGCTCGCAGGTCTTGTCGAGAGCGAACTTCATATGCATCAATAGAAGAGCGTAAAACGGCTGCTTTCGCAAAAGATTCAGTCGCACGTTCTGAAACCGCTTTACTACATCAAGAGTTTTCTTATCGGGCAATGCCATTTCTCATGGCTCCTTTCTTGCCGACGAGACGGTTATATTCGGAAATATTGCAAAGAACATCCCTTGCATAATTTTCTTCGATGTTAGCGTAATTTTCAAGAAGGATCGCAATGTAATCTGCAGGGAACTTTTCAATGTAAATAAGGGAGTTTGCAATCTTATCGGTTTCGTATTTGTGATCCTTTGCGTAAGAACACATCGAATTGACCACGGCGTACATCGAATCGGAGGTCTTTGGAATCTTTCGCTCCGTTCCGTTAAAGATGCCCTCAATATCGGGAAGCTCACCGTTCATACCGCACCATGAACGGAACTCCATTGCAAGTCCACTGCCAATCAATCCCGCGATCATCGGATATACTTCGTTGACGTTACTTGAAACGTTATTGAGAATATTGGAAACCATCTCCCATGAACGAGGCGTTGCAAAGGCAAGATCATCATTCTTGGCATCAAAGCCGAAGAGCTTATCGCTTCTGAAAGAAAGGAAGCCGATGACCTTCTGATTGATACCGTTTTTTTCTGCCCAATTTAGCCACGAATCAAAGCTGCCCTCAATTTCAATATGAAGAAGACGGTTGGCAAGTGCTTTGGGCATCTTGAAGGAGACCGACTTGTCGGTCACACGGTTACCTGCCGCGATGACGATGCAGTTATCGGGAAGCTTGTGCTCTCCAACCACGCGGTCAAGGGTGATCTGGTAAGCCGCTGCTTGCACAGATTGCGGGGCAGCGGAGATCTCATCAAGAAAGAGTATATTTACGATATCGTCACTATCATCCATCTGAAAAATTTGTGGCTTCAGCCAAATGGCAAGTGTTTTATCTGCGTTTGCGGTAGGGATTCCGCGAAGGTCAATGGGATTGAAAAGCAGAAGTCTGACATCGGTGATCTTTACGGCCTTTCCTGTCTCCATTTCAATTTCCTTTGCAATCTGTCGTACCCCCTGCGATTTGCCGACTCCGGGAGGTCCCCAGAGCATGACCGAAGGCAAAATTTTCGGAGAAATATTGTTTTTAATGACCGAGCAATAGGATTTTGTTAAGATAGTTACCATTCTTTCAATGGTGAGTGTAGGCATATTGTTACTCATGATGCGTTTTTATTTAACCCCAATTCTTTATCAATTTTTTCAATCTGTTCTGCCAACTTTCGAATTTCCTTTTCATACGAACGATCTTCAGTGACAACTTCTTTCTGAAGTTCTTCTTTCTTGAAAATAAGCTTTTCAAGCTCGTTTTCCTGCCGTTTTTGTACTTCCTCAAGTTTTTCGAGAAGATTATTCAGTCGCTTGGTGATACCACGCTCACTTTCAATCTCCATATAATAACAACCACTGCGTTTTACAAACACATACGGGATTTTTCTGCCAGTTTCGGTCTCCTTCGGGCGCATTCTCATGGGAACAACTACATCAAAGCCCTGATAGGTGAGCACTTTTTTCTCAAAAGGAGCATTAACGTGCAGTCCTACGGCTTTGAAAATTTCACTTCTGATTTTAGCCGTTTCTGCCTCGTTCATCGTCTTATAGTCGATTCGGTTTTTAACAAAGTATTCGATATCCTTTTCGGTGTTTTCAATGCGACGGCGTTGCATCAAGATCTTGTCGGGGAGCTCCTCAAGAAGTTTCTGCTTTTGCATCTTTTCCTCAATGTATCCGCGGTGAAGAACCTTGTACTTGTCAAGCTCGTTGATTAGCTCCACTCTCTGTTTAATCAAAGGATTACCGACCGCCAGCGCCTTTACCTCTGCATAATTGAGTACCGTTTCGTCAACGTCGTCTCCCTCGCGAACCGAGATGTGTCCCGAAAGTATCTGACTGATAAATTTCTGCTTGGCTTCAAGTAACTGCCAAGAATATGCATCAAATGAGCCCTTCGTGATATACCGGAAAATCTTCACTGATTTGCAGGTGTTTCCCTGACGGAGAATACGTCCCTCGCGTTGAACCATATCGGCAGGGCGCCACGGTACGTCAAGATGATGAAGCGCGCAAAGACGTTTCTGTACGTTTACGCCAAGTCCCATCTTAAAGGTAGAGCCAATGACAACTCGAACAACGCCTTCGCGAAGGTCTCTGAACAGGAGCTTCTTTTTCGGCTCGGTGTCAGCATCGTGAATGAAAGCAATCTCGTGCTTCGGGATCCCCATTGCTACCAGCAATCCTTTAAGTTCATCATAAAGATTAAAACCCTGCTTCGGTGTTGAGGTATCGCAGAACACCATCTGGATGCATTTTTTCTCCATGGTATCACCATAGATTTTGGCAATGGTTTCGGCACATCGCATAACTTTAGAATCCATTTTAAGTCCGTATACCATATCGATCAGGCGCATATCAAGCGCCGCCTTTCGGCCATCGGTGGTGATTTTCAAAAGGTTGTCTACTTTTCGGTCAACTCGCTTTTTACGTACGTCATCGGCTCTCGTGGAAATCTCCTTAAGGAAATCCTTGAAGTCATCATCACCAACCTCAATCGAATCGGTATACCCTTGGAAATCGGGGAGCCCCATTGCTTTTTCGACATGATAAAAGTCCGCAATGGACGAGAGAATGTTCGTCAGCTCGGGAACGTTATGAAACTTTGAAAATCTGGATGCCAAATGATAGCTGTTTGTATCAATATCGATTTCAAATTCCGAGGTTTTGCGAGCAAACATACCAACCCAAGAGTCAAAATTCTGAATTCCAAGAAATTCAAGCTCACCGTCCTGCAAATATTTCTGCAAAACGAATAGGTCGGTGATGGAGTTAGTGATGGGTGTTCCCGTTGCCAGAATGACCCTGCCGCCGTGATTCATTCGCTGAACGCAATGCACCTTATCCATCATGGCGTTACACTTAATAGAACCTTGACTGTTAAAACCCTTTACTCTTGTGATACCCGAAGCGATGTGTACATTCTTGTAGTTATGTGCCTCGTCTATGAACATTGTGTTGATGCCAAGATCGTCAAAAGGAATTTCGCAAACGTTCTTGGTCATATCATCCTGAAGCTTTTCCATAACCTTCATCACAGAAGCCCTTTTTCTGCTAATATCTCCCTGAGAATAAAAATTGGCGCTTGCCTTATCAAGCATTTTGAGCTTGGATTCGTAAAACTCCTTATAGTAGCGCTTGGAAAGGGAGAGCATGTCAAAGCAGCTATAGGTAATGAGAATGGCATCAAAATCCTCCTCGGCGATCTTTTTTAGAGTAGCCGTTCTTTTTTTAAAGCAGAAGTTGCGATTGTTAACCACAAGGATATTTGCCTCGGGGTAGAGTTTGTGGAACATTTCTACCCACTGTGCCATGACATTATTAGGAATTACGTAAAGATTTTTCTTGCTCTTGCCAAGTCTGCGAAGCTCCATTCCCGCCGCGATCATCGTATAGGTCTTTCCCGCGCCAACGTCGTGAGCGAGCAGGGTGTTGGGTGTCATAATAATTCTCGCCACCGAATCTTTCTGATGCTTTTTGAGCTTGATTTCGGGGTTCATATCGGGGAATTCAAGGAAATCACCGTCAAATACACGCTTTCTAATGTTTCCGTAGCGACGGCAGTATGCGCCCTGCAAACGTGTTTTGCGCTTTTCATCACTCCATACCCAAGACTTAAATTCCGAGATCATCTTATCTTGCTTTTCAATAATCTTAACAGTTTCCTTCTGATTAAGAATTTTTGTTTTCTTTGTAGGATCCGGAATGTCGAAAATAGCAAGAGTTTTCATATTCAGAATATTTTCGAGAAGCTCGAGCATATCCATTCGCCGCGTTCCCCAAACTGAATAATTGAGATTTTCATATTTGCCGTGAATGCTGCTGGTGCGGAATCTGTTCTTTTTCGGAATTTGCCAAAGTCCGGTGATGTCATCGTGGTGTACCGCATAATCCTTTTCAAGAAAGGGCTTGGCTTCATTTGGGTATTCGTCACCAACCTTTTCAAGACCGATAAGGTGGAGAATGAAATCGTCGATAACATCTGCGGGAACCCAAGGCGATCCAAGCGAAATGTAGATCTCATCTGTGTCAAGATCGGGATTGATAACGTCCTGAATGGCCTTGATATTATCGTCAAATATGCCGGGATACTCCTCGTTTGCTTCTTTGGCAATAGCCAGCTTGTGCATCAGGTTGCCCGAAAGATATTCATCGGAGGTTTCCCAGCCCTTGTAATAGCACTCTTCCCAGTGGAGAGGGTTCTGATAGATGCCGCCTTTCAGCGTTTCAATGACGGTTTTCATTTCCTCGCCCGTAACAGCGGAAATAAACTCAATATCCACAAGACCAAGAGCATCAAGGGAAACGAGAAGGCCTTCCGAAATCGTGTCGCAATGTACGTTGGCACGTGCATCGTCATCATACTGATTGACATAATCAAGGGGAAGATCCATGGCGGAAATCTGAGCCGCGCGCTCTTTTCTTTTTCGTTCGGCTCGCTTGGCAGCTCTGACCTCAGCCATTCGTCTGCGCTTTTCATCTTCAGCCATCTTTTGCTTAAGAAGCTCAGCCTCTCGCTCAAGGATCTTTCTTTTTTCGCGCTCCTTGATGTCAAGCTGCGCCAGTTTCAAAGACTCCATTGCAATGTCGAGATCTTCTACGGAAAGGATCTCGCTACCCTTCATAATGTTTTCGTAGAAATTAAAAAGAAGTTCTTTCTTTTCCTTTGCACGAACGGCAATGTTGTCTTCAATTACAAGCGAAGTATTTGTTGTTTCTGCCATGGTTTCTCTCCTTCTTTGATTAGTTCACTTCGTGATCTTCCAAGAGAAGAATATCCTTCTCACTCGGAATAAAGTGCTCTCGTTTTTTGTCTATGAAAAAAGCCTCGTTACCAAACTTGTAATAAAGCAGATCAAGATAAACGAAACTGTCGTTTTCTACAATCCAATCCCGTTCGTCTGCATAAATCGGAACAACATCCAAAAACATTACGTTTTTGACCCCGTTCGTTGTATCACTGGGAGAAAACACAAGCGATGTTGGCACCAACAGAACGAATTCATATCCGAAAGTCTCTGCAAAGCGTTTCGAAACGTCAACTGTGTGCCCTACACCAAACCATGTATTGTTCCTGAAGGGATATTTGCTCAGATCAACAAGTCCACATAGCAATTCACGTCCTTCCTGACTCGTAAGCTCGGTATCAAGCGAAGAATGCATAACAAGCTCAATTCTTTCAAGCTCTTCAATCGGTGCTTTCATTTTTGCCGCGCCCATTCCGAAGGTTATAAAATCTTTCATCTCATCATCTTCAGAAATATACATGTCGGTGTGTACGTATTCGCTTTCTGTTTCGTGAGCGACATATCCGCCGCCTTCGTAGTGCTCGGAAATAAAGTCAACAATTTCTTTCATCTGTTTTGGTGTGTAAGTATAAAAGCTCTTGATTTTCATAAAAATTCCTCCGTTTCATTTCTCTCCTTTATAGGATAACATATTTAATGTGACATTTTCGGAACATAAAACAACAGCCAAAAAGCGACGGAAACGAGTTCCGTCGCCATAGCATTATTTAGTTTACATCTGGTATTTAAGAATATTACTCAGGCGGATCTCGGGCGTGATGTCAACAACAGCAAGTCAGCATCACAGATCACCGAACACAAAAAGAAATCCGAACCCTTCGCCTACCGGCTTTGGGTTCGCATTTCTCCTGTTTGGTGCGCCTGAAAGGACTTGAACCTTCACGTCGGGGACACCAGATCCTAAGTCTGGCGCGTCTGCCAATTCCGCCACAGGCGCGGATATTAGGTTTTAGAACCAGATAATAGTATATCATAAATAAAAGATTTTG
>JAZTXD010000043.1:0-1083 GCA_045636265.1 Candidatus Flemingiibacterium sp. | reverse complement strand
GATGCCTTCGGGTGCGAGAAAGATCGTAAAGGTATGGACGTGCATTGTCATTGCCTGCCTTATGGTCTCTATGATGGCTCTGACCTGCTTTGCCGCAGATGATGATCCTATCACGGTAGTCAATAACCTCTCCGACTTTATGTTCGGACTTGTAAGAGCCGTTGGTATGATTATGCTCGGCTTTGCCGTTGTTCAGATCGGTCTGTCTCTCAAGAGCCACGACCCCTCGCAGAGAGCAAACGGCTTCTTGACCCTTGCGGGCGGTGTAGTCATTACCTTCGCAAAAGAGATTCTGACCCTTATCACGGGTTAAGAGTTTTCTTTAAGAAGGGAGAGAAGCTATGTCAAATAATTGGGTTGTAGAAAACCTTGAAAATGCCCTTGAGACCTGGAATAGTAAACTCTCCGAAATATGGCGGCTCCTCTCGGAGTCGCCAACCGAATTTAAGGGCGGAGGCATTTGGAACGTAATGGTGAACATCAACGACGCGCTCAAAGCGGTAGGATATGCACTCCTCGTGTTGTTCTTCCTTATGGGCATTATGCGTCAGTTCAATTCCTTCCAAGAGATAAAACGCCCCGAGCAAGCATTGAAACTGTTTATCCGTTTTGTACTTGCAAAGGCGGCGGTCACTTGGGGACTTGACCTAATGATGGCGATGTTCACCATCGTGCAAGGAGTCATATCGAAGATTATGATCGCTTCGGGACTTAACGGAAACGGAGCGACCTATCTACCGCAAAGTATGATACAAACGATAGAGGATTGCGGCTTTTGGGAGTCGATACCTCTATGGGCGATAACGCTAATCGGTAGCTTGCTTGTGTGGGTACTGTCTTTCGTTATGATCCTTACGGTGTACGGCAGATTCTTCAAGCTGTATATCTATGCCGCCATCGCCCCCGTTCCACTCTCCGCATTTGCGGGAGAAGAAACCTCGCATATTGGTAAAGCCTTTATCAAGTCCTTCGCGGCGGTATGCCTTGAAGGTGCGGTCATTGTCCTCGGATGTATTATCTACTCGCTGTTTGCCGCGTCACCTCCGTCTGTTGCGGCGGGAGCTTCGGCAATTACGCAGGTAT
>JAZTXD010000042.1:0-1241 GCA_045636265.1 Candidatus Flemingiibacterium sp. | reverse complement strand
GTTCAATGCATTCGCTTTCGGAAAGCTGCTGCTGTTTTCTCATCATTTCTCTGAACATATCTATCACCTATTTCTCCATGAAATATGCCTTTTCTTCTCCCGCATACCCGCAATTTTCGTAAAGCTGTTTAGCCAGCGGATTTTCCACATTCACATAAAGCCGCACCCCTGTCGCGGCCAGTTCCGCACAGAGCGCGTCCGCTTCGGCCATCAGCCGTTTTGCAATACCTCTGCCACGATACGGCGGTGCCACCCAAAGTTCATCAACATACACATATCCGCGCTTGACCCTGCTTACCTTTGGCAAGTATACAAGGGATATCCATCCCACATAACGCCCATCCGCCTCAGCTGCATAAACATAAAGGTTGGGGTCGGCAAGCTCGCGTTTCGCCTCATCGCTCACGGCATCACGGACAGGCTCACGCTCGGTTCCGTTTGCCCGCCAATGCAGCATATCTTCAAAACGATCGTAATTATACTCGTTAATGCGTTCGACAGCATACATATTATCACCTTTCGGACATTATACCCCGACATATGCGAATTGACAATATTTATTTTATATGTTAGAATTCACTGATATATAAACAGTGCATTTCTGCCTGAAGATTGCGAGGATATTCACAAATGAGCAAGGGAAAATTTTATATCACTACACCTATCTACTACCCTTCCGATAAGCTTCATATAGGCCACACCTACTGTACCGTGGCTACCGACGCAATGGCCCGCTATAAGCGAATGACCGGCTATGACGTCATGTTCCTCACCGGCACCGACGAGCACGGTCAGAAGATTGAGGACAAGGCTGCCGACGCGGGTGTTACCCCTCAGCAGTTCGTTGACAATATAGTACAGGGCGAAAAGGGTATTCTCGACCTGTGGAAGCTGATGAACATCTCCAACGACCGCTTCATCCGCACCACCGATGATTACCACGTTGCCGCAATTCAGAAGATTTTCAAGAAGATGTACGACAACGGCGACATCTATAAGGGAACCTACAAGGGCAAGTACTGCAAGCCCTGCGAAAGCTTCTGGACCGAAAGCCAGCTGGTTGACGGCAAGTGCCCCGACTGCGGCCGCGAAGTTCAGGACGCCGAGGAGGAGGCATACTTCTTCCGTCTTTCCAAGTATGCAGACAAGATTCAGGATCTCCTTGAGAACACCGATTTCCTTGAGCCCCGCTCCCGTGTAAACGAGATGGTCAACAACTTCATCAAGCCCGGTCTTGAAGA
>JAZTXD010000041.1:0-1030 GCA_045636265.1 Candidatus Flemingiibacterium sp. | reverse complement strand
TGTATCCTTTGCGACAGAGCGTGAAATAATCTGAGCTGAGGAATCCTCACCGTCAAGGTCGATTTCCATATCGCTCCTTGCGTACTGCTTGCCGTGAGTCATAAGTCGCTCGGTAATAACAAGCTTTGCATTTGCTTTAAGGTGAGCAACACTCTTACGCTCGGTCGAGTCAACACCCTTAATCTGTACCGTTTCCATTTCGCACTCGGCACCCTCGTCCATATAGACCTCGGTTACGGGGTCGAGCACTCTTGTGCCGTTGCCGTCACCCTCGCCGTAATGCTTTTCAACGTAGGTGACCTTTGCGTTTTTGCCGATGTGGAAGCGGTGAATACCGTTGTGCCTGCTGTCACAGTCGCCGTCGTTATGAATACCGCAGCCTGCAACTATGTGCACCTCAGCACCTTCACCGATAAAGAAATCGTTATAAACCGTATCGTTGACACCTGACTCGGTAACAATTACGCGGATATGCACTCTGTCCGCCTTTGAAAAAGGTTTGACAATAATATCGATACCGTTTTTATCCTTCTTCGGCTCAATCGTACCCGTTTCGGTTGACGAGCGTGCAAAGCCCTCCCCGTTGACACGGATATTGTATGCACCGATATCGGGCACGCTGTCGATATCCGCTATTGAGAAGAGGAGATTTTTCTTGACAGAATCAAACATCATGAGTTACCTCCTCTGAATCCGCAGTTTTCGCCAAGCTCGCTCATCAGCTTCGGGAATACATCATCCTTCGGGCCGAAGGTTTTGACAGTACCGTTTGCGATAACGGCAATATTGTCTGCCAGCTGCATTATACGCTCCTGATGAGAAATTATGATAACGCTGTTGTGGCGGCGTCTGCTCATAGTCTTGAAGGTTTCGACGAGCATTGAGAAACTCCAGAGGTCGATACCTGCCTCAGGCTCATCAAATATTGCAAGCTTGAGCTCACGTGCCATAAGCGAAGCGATTTCGATTCGCTTTACCTCGCCGCCCGAGAGGGATGCGTCAATCTCACGGTTGAGATAGTCCTTTGAGC
>JAZTXD010000040.1:0-21994 GCA_045636265.1 Candidatus Flemingiibacterium sp. | reverse complement strand
AGATCGAGGTGCGAAGGTGTTTCAACACCGCTTATGTCAAAGCAAAGCGGATTGTGTTCGGTGAGGTTTACAAAGTCCGGTCTGCTTGCGATCTGGCGCATAACCGGTTCAACTTTAGTGCCGGCAATATTCTCCTTGCCGCCGACTGTGAGTGTTGGCATAACGTCGCCCTCAAAGTCGATAGTTACAGTTACAGTATCGGTTGCCTTAATCTTACCAAGCTCAACGGGGAGTGTTGCAGTGCCGTCCACAGCAAAGGGGTAAACCTTGAAGCGTTCCTCGGGATATGGCGCGGTGTTGGGTTCCTGATCGGTTACGATGAACTCGCGATATCCCTCAAGGCAGTTCTCGCGGTTTATTCTCCAAATCTTATAGAACTTTTCAGTCTGCGAGAACATGTTGTATATATAACCGCCGCATGCGCCCTGACCGTAGAAGGATGCCATGTACGCCTTTACGTTTTCGAAGGAGTTAATATGGAATCCCTTGTTCAAGTTTTCAATGCCCGGAACAATTGCAACCTTGTCGCCTGCAACCTCGTACCATTCGTCAAGCGGAATACAGCTGTCGGTGTACGACCATCTCGGTGTCGGATTGATAACATCAACGAGTCCTTCGTCGATCATCGTTTTAACGTCGAAACCAAATCCAAACGCACTCTTGATATCGCGCGGGAGTCTTATGAGAATCTTGATCTCATGTCCGAGCTTCTTTGCAATCTTAAGAGTGAGTGCCTTAACCTCACGCAGATATTCGGTCATTATCTTATGGCAGTCGGGAGTGTTCTTGTAGTCGAAGCAGTACGGCTCACGCATAAAGTCAAGCTCAAGACCGAAGAAATCGTATTTTGAGAATACTTCTTCAATGTATGCGAGGAGCAGTGTGCGGTATCTGCCGTAGGCGAAGTTGCGGCACTTGCTGAAGTAGCCGTAAGCGTCGCCGACGGTCTGACCTGCGGCGGTATCCTCCTGCTGCATTTTCGGACCGTTGTAGGGGTCCACATGGCAGTCGTTCATACGGATAGAGAGCCATGCTCTCTTGTTGTATTTCTTCATCTGATCGAGGAAGATCTGAACGGGGTCTATATTAAATTCGGTGTAGCACTTATAGAAGGTTTCCCAGCGTGCAATTTGGAAGGGAATTTCAGTTACCTTTTCGCCGGTTTTGTAGTCGTAGTCCTTATACTGGATCCAACGAATCGGGAACCAGTCGAAAACGAACGAAGGAATATAGGAGTGAGAGCAGAATGTGTTGAACATAACGTCCGTGATCTCGGTGCCGTTAACAAACGATGAGAAGTCATGTATAAGCTGAGCCTCGCAAGCCTCCTTGGACTCGCTTGTAACGCCAAGACACCAGTCGGGGTCACGGTTGAGCATGTAGACGTTTTTAAAGAATTCTTTGTTGGTCATGATAGTTTCCTCACATAATCAGACAGTAAAAATATGTCAAAACATATAAAGTATTGACACCCCTATGATAGCAGAGTGCGTTATAATTGTCAAGGCTTTTTGCAGATAAAGTGAATTTTTATAAAGGGCAATATACGCTTCGCCCATAAAGCGAATTTACCATAAAAATCGCCGCGTGTTTCCACGCGGCAAAAGCTTTATTTTGCGTCAATATCTATCTTTACAAAGTGGATAGTGCCGTTTCCGTTAAATGTGAGATCGAGGTGAGAAGGTGTTTCAACACCGCTTATATCAAAGCAGAGCGGATTGTGTTCGGTAAGGTTTACAAAGTCCGGTCTGCTTGCGATCTGGCGCATAACCGGCTCAACCTTGGTGCCCACAACGTTCTCCTTACCGCCAACTGTGAGCGTGGGCATAACGTCGCCCTCGAAGTCGATGGTTACAGTTACATTGTCGGTTGCCTTAATCTTACCAAGCTCAACGGGGAGTATTGCAGTGCCGTCCACAGCGAAGGGATATACCTTGAAGCGCTCCGCTTGATATGGAGATGTCTCGGCTTCCTGATCGGTTACGATGAACTCGCGATATCCCTCAAGGCAGTTTTCGCGGTTTATTCTCCAAATCTTATAGCAATTTTCTGTCTGCTGGAAGAAGTTGTAAAGATAACCGCCGCATGCGCCCTGACCGTAGAAGGATGCCATGTAAGCTTTTACGTTTTCAAAGGTATTAAAGTGAAGTCCTCGGTTGAGTGTTTCAATGCCGGGAACGATTGCAACCTTATCGCCCGCTGCCTCATACCACTCATCAAGCGGAATAGAGCTGTCGGTGTACGCCCATCTGGGGGTAGGGTTGATAACATCAACGAGTCCTTCGTCGATCATTGCCTTAACATCGAAACCGAAACCGAGCGCACTCTTGATATCGCGCGGGAGTCTTATGAGAATTTTGATCTCGTGACCGAGCTTCTTTGCAATCTTGAGGGTGAGAGCCTTGACCTCGCGGAGATATTCGGTCATGATCTTATGGCAATCAGGATTGTTCTTATAATCAAAGCAGTATACTTCGCGCATAAAGTCAAGCTCAAGACCGAAGAAGTCATATTTGGAGAATACTTCCTCAATATAAGCAAGCAGAAGTGTACGGTATCTTCCGTATGAGAAATCTCTGCACCTGCTGTAGTAGCCGTAGGCATCGCCGATAGTCTGACCTGCGGCAATATCCTCCTGCTGCATTTTCGGACCGTTGTATGGATCTACATGAGCGTCGTTCATACGGATAGAGAGCCATGCTCTCTTGTTGTATTTCTTCATCTGATCGAGGAAGATCTGAACGGGGTCTATATTAAATTCGGTGTAGCACTTATAAAAGGTTTCCCAGCGTGCAATTTGGAAGGGAATTTCAGTTACCTTTTCGCCGGTTTTGTAGTCATAGTCCTTATACTGGATCCAGCGCATAGGGAACCAGTCGAAAACGAACGAGGGAATATAGGACTGCGAGCAGAATGTGTTGAACATTACGTCCGTGATCTCGGTGCCGTTAACGAATGATGAGAAGTTATGTATAAGCTGAGCCTCGCAAGCCTCCTTGGACTCGCTTGTAACGTAAAGACACCAGTCTGGGTCACGGTTGAGCATGTAGGCGTTTTTAAAAAATTCTTTATTGGTCATGATAGTTTTCTCCCTTAATCAGACAGTAAAAATATGTAAAACAAGATGTTTACACCCCCATTATAACATAGCGTGGGGGTAATTGTCAAGGTTTTTTGCCCATAAAGTGAATTTTCAGTGGCAAGAAAAGTCGCTTCGCCCACAAAAGAATTTTGCCGCAAAAATCGCCGCGTGTTTCCACGCGGCGAAAGCTTTATTTTGCGTCAATGATAACATCGATAAAGAATAGCGTACCCTGACCGATGAATTTCAGATTAATAAGAGATTCCGTATCGGTACCGGTTATGTCATAACACAGCGGAGTGTTGTCGGTTTGTGTGATGAGCTTGCCCATGTGGTTTATCACATTGACCGGCTCGCACTCTACCGGGGGAATGGGCTCACTTCCGTTTATCGAGAGGGCAGGGGGAACATCTCCGAGGAAGTCTACGATGATCTTTGACGGATCGCTTGGCTTGATTCTGCCGACTTCAAGCGGAATTTCCGCCTCACCGTCTATCACAAACGGGAAGGGCTTATACTTGGTTTCCGGATTAAGACAGAGGTCCTGCTCAGTAACTATGAAATCACGCAGTCCCCCCGAGCATTCCTCTTTGTTGAATTTCCACTCTTCGCGGGAATGGAAGTCTTCGCTGTTGCCTTTTCCTATGTACCAGAAATTATAAAGATAAGTACCGGGTGCTCCCTGACCGTGGAAGGCTGCGAGATACGCCTTGTTGTGATGCGGCTCGGAGAAGAAGAGGCGCTTGTTGAGCACTTCTATTCCGGGAATTATCACCGCATTGTCGCCAACACACTCTATCCACTCGCGCACGGGAATACAGCTTTCATTCGGACCCCATCTTGCGCAGGGGCTAAATACATCTGCGAGTCCCTCTTTGGCAATGGTTTCGATGTCAAAACCGAAGTCCATACAGGTTTTGATATCACGCGGCACACGCATGAGTATCTGAATCTTATGTCCTACGCGTTTCTCGGCTTCGGTGACTACAGCCTTAAGCTCACGCAGATATTCGGTCATTATTTCGTGTGGATTCTTGACATTGTTGTAGTCAAAGCACCACGCTTCACGAAGGAAGTCATATTCTATGCCGAAGAAGTCGTAATTTGAAAGAACTTCCGCGATGTAGTATTTAAGCAGTGTGCGGTATCTCGGATACTGGAAGTCGTAAGCGTGCCAGTAATAATCGTACGCTTCTCCGATGAGATGACCTTCAGCATGCTCCTCGTCAAAGAACTTCGAGCGCATGAGTCCCTTGTGGCAGTCGTTCATTCTGATCGACACCCACGCACGGCGTCCGTTTTTGGTGGTGCGGTCAATAAATATCTGCACCGGATCTAATTTGTATTCAACGTAGCATCTGTAGAAATTTTCCCATCTCTTTGCAAACTGCGGATCTGTATCTTTATATTTAATCCAATATCCCGGCATCCAATCAAACACAGTATTCGGAATATACGATGCCTGAGCAAATACCTGCAGCGCAACATCCGTTACAGCCTCGCTGGCATAGAGTGAGAACATGGCATCAAGATTTTTTTCTGCGAGTTCCTTGGTCGAACAGTCGATACCAAGGCACCAGTCGGGATCTCTGTTTAAAAACAGCGAGTCCTCGTACCACTTTTTGTTTTCCATGTGAGATTACCTCCAAGTTTGTGAAGTACACTTATATAATACAGTATTTACGTTTGTATATCAAGCAATATTGTCGCCCATTATGGAAAATTTGCAATAAATATCCGCGCTGCAATATCGCAGCGCGGATGATGATTATTTCGCGTCGATCATAACTTCAACGTAGTGTACGGTACCGTTTCCGGTGAATGTGAGATTCATCGGGGAAGGTGTTTCACAGCCGCTGAAATCGAATGCAAGAGGTGTGTGCTTTGTGAGAGCTACAGATTCCGGTTTGCCGCAGACTTTTCTAACGACGGGATTTATTCTGACGCCGGCAACGTTTTCTCTGCCGAGCGCAGAAACAGTAAGCTCGCCCTCGCCCTCAAAGTCGATGATGAGAGTTACAGTGTCGGTGGGCTTTACAAGGCCTACCTCGATCGGAAGCTCTGCCTTACCTTCGACTGCCATGGGAAGGGGCTTATAGCGATTTTCGGGATATGCGGAGATATCCTGGTCGGTTACGATGAACTGACGCATGCCTTCAAGGCAATTTTCCTTGGTGATATCCCAAGTGCTGGGAGTTCCGCTTTTATTGAAGAAGTTGTAGAGATAACTGCCGTCAGCGCCCTGACCGAAGAAGGAAGCGAAGTATCCCTTTGCCATGTTGACATCGGTATATGTATACTCAAGGTGAAGCGCCTCTATGCCGGGGATTACGGGAATCTTGTCGCCAACAAGGGCTTTCCACTCTTTTACGGGAATACCGCTGTCGCTGTGTGCCCATCTCGGTGTGGGGTTTACAGCGTCTATAAGGCCTTCATCTGTGAGAGTCTTGACATCGAAGCCGAATTCCTTTGCGCTGGAAGGGGTGGAGGGAACACGGATAAGTATCTTTATTTCATGACCTACGCGCTTTTCCGCTTCGAGCATGATATTCTTTATTTCGCGGATATATTCGGTCATCATCTTGTGGCAGTCGGGGTTGTTCTTATAGTCATAGCAGAAGGGCTCGCGCATGAAGTCAAGCTCAAGTCCGAAGAAATCGTATTTCTCGAAAACTTCCTTTATAAGGTCGCGAACTGCGTTTCTGTATTTCGGATATGCAAAGTCGAAGCAATGACGGTAGTAGCCGTAGGACTCACCGACAACCTGTCCGTTTTCAACCGCCTCTGCATACATAGCGGTAGCAATTCTCGGCGGATGACAGTCGTTCATTCTGAAGGTTGCCCAAGGTCTGATGCCGTTCTTTGTTGTCTGGTCGATAAATATCTGAACCGGATCAAGTCCGTATTCTTTGTAAATCATGTGCGGACGTCTCCATCTGAGTGCAGGGTCACGGTTAGAGTATCTGTAAAGCTCCCAGAAGGTTCCGCCCCAGATGTATGACTTTGCAGGCAGAAGCGCACACTGTGCAAAAAGACATAGCGCAACGTCGGTCAGCGGCTTTCTGTATGAACCGAAAATTTCCTCAATTCCTTTTTTGCATGCCTCCGGTGTGGATTCATCTCTTTCAACTCTGTCCCAAAGACCGGCAGTATCCCAGTCGGGGTCGCGGTTGAGCATGTGCATGCCTTCATACCATTTTTTGTTTTCCATTTATAGTCACCTCCAAAAATGTTGACATACAGTTATGTCATAATACTTATACCATATTATAAGGAGAAAGTCAAGATATATTATAAGATTCCCTTGAGTTTTTACGAAAAAATGCTCTGCCGTTGCGGCAGAGCATTCAGCTTTATTTTGCGTCGATTACAACCTCAACGTAGTGAACTGTACCGTTTCCGGTGAATTCAAGCTTCAGCGAGGAAGGTGTTTCAATTCCGCTTATGTCAAAGCAGAGCGGATTGTGAGGTGTGAGATTAGCATTTTCCTGCTTGCCGGCAATTCTGCGCTCAACCGGTTCGCACTTGACACCTGCAATCTCCTTTCCGTTAACTGTGAGAGTTGGCATCGTATCTCCTTCAAAGTCGATGATGACACACGCGCTGTCACATTGCTTGATAAGACCAACCTCGAGCGGGAGCTCTGCCTTGCCGTTTACAGTAAGAGGAAGCGGCAGGTAACGG
This sequence comes from Candidatus Flemingiibacterium sp., assembly GCA_045636265.1. Taxonomy (GTDB): domain Bacteria; phylum Bacillota; class Clostridia; order Oscillospirales; family CAG-272; genus Flemingiibacterium. Next base: position 15,228 of record JAZTXD010000040.1, on the reverse strand, counting down.
TTTTCGGGATATGCGAAGCAGTCCTGATCAGTTACAACGAACTGACGCTTACCCGCAAGCGCAACCTCCTTGGAAATATCCCAGGGACTGGGAGATTTATAGGAGTTAAAGTAGTTATAAAGCGAGATTCCGTCTGCACCCTGACCGTAAAAAGCGGCTACGTAACCCTTTATCATTTCAAGAGATGTAGCGGTGTAGTTTACATTCATCTGCTCAATGCCGGCGAGAACGGGAATCTTGTAATTAACAAGCTCGTGCCACTCTTTTATCGGAATGCCGCTGTCGCTGTTTTTCCATCTGGGCGCAGGGTTTACCGCATCAATAAGGCCTTCTTCTGCCATAGTTTTGATATCGAAACCGAATTCCATACAGGTGGAGGGGGTAGAGGGAACTCGTATAAGTATCTGAATCTTGTGACCGACACGCTTTTCCGCATTTGTAACAATTTCCTTGATCTCGCGGATATACTCGGTCATGATCTTGTGGCAGTCGGGATTATTCTTATAGTCGAAGCAATACGGCTCACGGGTAAAGTCAAGCTCCACGCCGAACCAATCGTATCTGTCAACGGCGTCCTTGATAACGTCGCGAAGCGCACTTCTGTACTTGGGATAAGAGAAGTCGAAGCAGTGGCGGTAATAGCCGTATTCATTGCCGACAACGTGTCCGTTCTCAATAGCCTCTGCCAGCATTGCTGTCGGAGTTTTTGACGGATGGCAGTCATTCATTCTGAATGTTGCCCAAGGTCTGATGTTATGCTTGGTAGTCTGGTCGATGAACATCTGAACGTGGTCGAGCTTGTAATCTTCATAGATCATATTGAGGCGCTTCCAACGCCAGCCCGCGCCGTCATTGTATCTGTAAAGCGGGAACATTCTGCCACCCCAAAGGTATTTGTCGGTGGGGAACAGTGCAACCTGGCAGAAAAGACAAAGTCCAACGTCCGTCAGAGGATTTCGGTATCCGCCGAAAATTTCCTCAATACCTTTTTCACATGCTTCCTTGGTGGAATCATCTCTTCCGACGCTTTCCCAAAGCCATTTGGCATCCCAGTCGGGGTCGCGGTTGAGCATAAACATATTGTCGTACCAATTCTTATTATCCATGAGTATTTACCTCCAAAATATAATTGTGTTTATTTAGCGTCGATTACAACCTCGACGTAGTGTACGGTACCGTTGCCGCTGAACGTGAGGTCGAGATGCGATGCGGTTTCAATTCCGCTGATGTCAAACGAGAGCGGTGTGTGCTCGGTGAGATTTGCCATGCCGTCCGGACCATGACCGGGACGTATGATAGGCTCGATCTGAAGTGCACGCACGTTTTCTTTGCCTGCCACGGAAAGTATTGGCTCAACTTCGCCCTCAAAGTCGATGATAACCTTTGCCGTGTCGGTGGGCTTTATAAGACCTACCTCGAGCGGAAGTGTCGCTTTGCCGTCAACGCTCATCGGAAGCGGCTTGTACTGATTTTCTTCATAAGCGAAGCAGTCCTGGTATGTTACGATAAACCGGCGGAGTCCTTTGAGGCAGTCCTCCCTGGCAATTTTCCAGATATGGGAATGGATGCTCATAAAACCGTTGTAAAGGTGTGCGCCCTCTGCACCCTGACCGAAGAAGGAAGCAAGATAACCCTTTATCACCGGTTCATCCCATGCTGAGGTTCCTTTGATGGTGGCACCTTCGATTCCCGGAATTACGGGAACCTTATATTCAACAAGCTCCTGCCATGCTTTTACGGGAATACCGCTGTCGGTGCATACCTGGTGTGGAGCAGGTGCCACAACGTCAACAAGACCTTCGTCTACCATAGTCTTGATGTCGAAACCGAATTCCATAGTTGTGGACGGGGTGGAGGGAACTCGTATAAATATCTTTATCTCGTGTCCAAGCCGTTTTTCCGCCTCGAGCATGATGCCCTTGATCTCGCGGATATATTCGGTTATGATATTATGACAGTCGGGATTTTTCTTATAATCGAGGCAATAAGGCTCGCGCATAAAGTCAAGCTCAAGACCGAAGAAGTCGTACTTGTCGAAAACTTCCTTTATTAGATCGCGAAGCGCGTTTCTGTATTTCGGATATGCGAAATCGAAGCAGTTGCGGCGGAAGCTGTAGAACGTGTTAGCTCCGACCACTTCGTCGTTTTCAGCACACTCAACAAGCATACGCGTCGGGATTGACGGCGGGTGAATGTCGTTCATTCTGAACGATGCCCAAGGTCTGATATTGTTCTTCCTCGTTGTATCAATAAAGATCTGAACCGGGTCAACCTTAAGTTCTTCAAATATGCGGTACGGGCGCTTCCATCTTTTTGCCGCATCCGGCATACGGTTATAGTATTCCGGCCAATGCTCGCCGCCCCATGTGTATGCCTTTGAGGGCAAAAGCGCAACCTGACAGAACAGGCAAAGTCCGGCATCTGTGATGGGATTTTGGTATTCTCCAAATATCTTTTCAACGCTTGCTGCGCATCCTTCGGGCGTGGAATCGTCCATTCCTTCCTGTGTCCATATCCAATCGCAGTCCCAGTCGGGATCGCGGTTGAGATAATACATATTTTCATACCATTTTTTGTTTTCCATGCGGGAACCTCCGGGTGAAATAATATCATTATATTTATATCATATCAGGAAGATTATGTCAATGCTTTTTAAAATATTTGCACAATAAAAAATACTCTGCCAAAGAACGGCAGAGTATTTCAAAATTATTTGGCATCGATGATAATTTCAACGTAGTGTACGGTACCGTTTCCGCTGAATTTAAGCTCAAGCGGAGAAGGTGTCGCAATTCCGCTTACATTGAACTCGAGCGGTGTGTGATCGGTGAGATTTGCCATTTCAGAGGAGCCGTGTATGCCGCGGAATATCGGCTTTGTTTTTGCTGCGGCGTATTCCTTGCCAAATAGCGAGAGCGTTGGCATTTTTTCGCCTTCAAAGTCGATGACCACCCTGACGTCATCAGTCGGCTTTATGAGTCCCACCTCTATCCCAAGCCCGGACTCACCGTCGATATCTATCGGAAGCGGTTTATAGCGTGTTTCGTAATATGCTATGCAGTCTTCCTCTGTGACGACGAACGAGCGTCTGCCCTCATGACAGTTTTCTCTTGTGATGTCCCAAAAGCTCGGCTTTTCGCTGCATCCGAAAAGATTGTAGAGATATGTTCCGTCACCGCCCTGTCCAAAGAACGATGCGAAATATCCCTTTGCCATATCAATGTCGTTTAATGTATCTCTGGTGTTTCGCTGCTCAATTCCGGGAATTACGGGAATCCTGTCGCCGACAAGCTCTTTCCACTCTCCCACAGGAATGCCGCTGTCGGAAACTCTCCATCTCGGCGTGGGATTTACCGCATCGATAAGTCCTTCCTCAACCATAGTCTTAACGTCAAATCCGAATGCGAGTGCGGTTGCAGGACGAGCGGGAACTCGGATGAGTATCTTGATATCGTGCCCCACGCGTTTTTCGGCTTCAACTATGATCGCCTTTATCTCGCGGATATATTCCGTCATAATTTCATGGCATCCCGGGTGGTGTCTGAAATTAAAGCAGTAAGGCTCGCGCATGAAGTCAAGCTCAAGACCGAAAAAGTCGTACTTCTCGAAAACCTCTTTGATGAGATCGCGCAGTGCATTTTTATACTTCGGATAAGTAAAGTCAAAGCAATGGTGGAAGTAGCCGTATTCATCACCGACAGTCTGTCCCTGCTCAACAGCTTCCGCGAACATTGCGGTGGACATTGACATTGGGTGGCAGTCGTTCATTCTGAACGAAGCCCAAGGCCTGATATTGTTTTTCCTTGTCTGATCAATAAATATCTGCACGGGATCAAGCTTGTGTTCCTCGTATATTCTGTACGGACGTTCCCAACGTGTTACGTTTTCATGATGATTTGTCTTGTAAAGCGGCCAAAATCTTCCGCCCCAGAAGTAAGACTTCGACGGGAGGAGTGCAACCTGACAAAACAGGCAAAGCGCAACGTCGGTCAGCGGATTTCTGTATTCACCGAAAATTTCTTCAATTCCTTTTTTACATGCTTCTGCACTTGAGTCGTCTCGTCCCGCATCCTCCCACAGCCAATGGGTGTCCCAGTCGGGGTCGCGGTTGAGCATGTGCATATTATCGTACCATTTCTTGTTCTCCATAGTGAGATACTCCCCGGATGTTACTGTAAAATAATGCTACCATAATTGTACTATGCATGGAATATAAAGTCAATGCTTTGTGAGATGTTAAGCAAAATAGTGCGCAGATTAAGCAAAATAATACACGGATTAAGCAAAGTAAAAAATGCTCTGCCGCAAATTTACGGCAGAGCATGCATATGTTATTTTGCGTCAACTATGATCTTTACGTAATTGACCTTGCCAATTCCGTTAAAGCAAAGCTCAATAAGCGAATCGGTTTCGATACCGCTGATGTCATATGCAAGCGGCATGTTGGGGGTGAACTCAACCGGGATGTTTCCGTCTTTCGGTACAATCACGGGTTCGGTGGGAGTGGGGACAACATCTGCCTTATTTCCAACAGAAAGCGTCGGAGCGCTCTCGCCCTCATAGTCGATGATAACTGTAACGGCATCGGTGCTCTTTAACTTTCCGATGTGAACGGGAAGCTTTTCGCCGTTATCAATTTCCATGGGAAGCGGCTTGTGCAGTACGTTGGCAGCTTTTGTGCAGTTGTCCTCGTATGTTACTATAAATTCGCGGCGGCCTTCGAGCACATTGTCGCGTGTCATTTTCCAAGCGGCGTAGCTTCGCTCACCGGGATACATGTAGTTATAGAAGTAAATACCGTCGAAGTTTCTTGAATAGAAGGATGCAACATACGCCTTTACGTTTTCTATAGTGCTGTGCGTAAGACCCAGATTCAGATCCTCAATTCCGGCAAAAATCGGAATTTTGTCGCCAATCAGCTCACGCCACTCTTCAATCGGAATATCACTCGCGGTCGGCATCCATCTTGCAGACGGATTTATCGCATCCACAAGTCCCTCATCGCACATGGTCTTAACGTCAAAGCCGTATGCAAAGGCATTTCCGGGGAAGCTCGGGATTCTTATCATGAGCTTCATTTCGTGACCGAGGCGCTTTTCTGCTTCATCGAGAATCTTACGTACATCGCGTACAAATTCGGTCATTATCTTGTGGCAGTCGGGATTGTTAAAGTGATCAAAGCAGAAGGATTCACGTAAAAAGTCAAGCTCAAGACCAAAGAAGTCGTAGCTGTCAACAACTTCCTTCATAAGACCGAGCAGGGCATTTTTGTATTTCGGATACTTATAGTCAAAGCAGCGGCCGAAGTAACCGTACTGATCGCCGATCATGTGTCCCGCGGCAAGCTCTTCATAGAAAAGATCGGAGTGCATGAATGAGGTATCAACATAGCCGCAGTGAGCATCGTTCATTCTAAACGTAACCCACGGGCGCATGCCTTTTTTGCTTACCTGGTCGATGAAAATCTGCACGGGATCAACGTGATATTCTTCATAGCACTTGTATATTTTCTCGCACTGCTTGGTGTAGTCAACGTCAAAGCCGTTTTCTTTCTTCTGGAGGTATTTTTCTCCCAGCCAATAGAACGACTTCGACGGAATCATTGATGTCTGTGAGAATACGCAGAGCAGCACGTCGGTGAGAGTTCCGTTGTATTCTCCAAAATAATTTTCGAGCGACTTCTGGCAGGTTTCTTTCGATGTAGGATCAATCCCGTGGAATACCCAGTCGGGATCGCGATTCATTAAGTGAGCGTTCTCGTACCATTTCTTGTTTTCCATAAATATGACCATTGCTTTCGCTTTGCGAAAGCTTCCTTTCTCCCCTTATTGGGGCACGGTTTGCGTAGCAAAACTTTAGTCGAAGACTAAAGTAGAGCCACAAAAGGGAGTTTGAAAATTTATTTTCAAACTTGTTTACCTCCGTGTGGCTCCATAGATAAGTTGAGATCAGTGTTACTATATTTATAGCACATAATTGTACACTTGTCAATGCTTTTGGCTTATTTTGAAAAATGTATGCCGTATATAAAAAACGGCACCGTAAATGTCCTGAGACATACGGTGCACGTTGTTTTTACGCCGTTTTCTTTTTTCGTTGGTAAACGGTTACCGGAATGTACATGAGCGCAAGTACGATAGCGATGATAACAGGGAAGCCGACAAGATGTGTTCCGCAGAGGTCCTTGAAAATCACAAGCAGGACAATATCCGATGCGGATTCCAGGAACATAAAGTTCGTACCGGTTGTGGTTTCGTTTACGATGTATGCTATAATTGCAAATCCCAACAGAAGTGCGAGTGTTTTCGGGAGCTGCTTGTAGTCGGGCTTTATGTCACTGCCTGCGATGAGAACGAGCGGATACAAAAGCAGGAGAATATGTACGCTGAAGCTGTGCAGATGCATGAAGTTTGCAAACGGAAGCTCATTCCATGACGGCATCAACAGTGCAAACAGTGTTGCCGGAAGAGCGAATGCATACAGAAAATTATCCATTGTCTTTGTCGGTTTGAATGCATGAATCGCAATGATAATTATGTTTATGGAGCAAAGATGAAGCGGCAGATATTTAACTGTGTATGCACCGAGCGCGCACAGAGCGATTATTTTATAAATCTCATCGGCTACACACAGTGCTGCAAGTGTGATGCGCATATTACGGCGACCTTTTTCGCTTAATTTTCTGTAGAGAATAACGCAGATTATGCAGAGAACAAGCGCCGCCAGAAGCCACACAAGATGCGTTGTGCCGAAATGCTTAAAGCCCACTCCCTTTATTTTTGCCGCCTTGAGCGATTCAACGGTTTCCCAGAAATACATAGTACCCGTCCTTTCGAAATGGAAAAATAAAGATTACTTTTTCTTTCGTGCCAGCATGAAAACAAGCAGTATCGCAAGATATGCCGCGGCAAGTATGAGTGTGAGGACACACATAAGCGTGCTCTTTGCCGCAAGGCTTACAAGAAGCAGTACCGGTGCACCGAAAATTATACCGAATGAGCTTCCCGTGATAAGATTGTTAGCCGCTGGAGTTTCAAATTCGGGGTCGATTTCGCGAAGCAGAAGTACGCCGGAGCTTATAGTTCCCGTGAGCATACCGTACATTGAGAAGAAGCCTTCATTCTCGTATCCCTTGTATAGCTTTTTGCACATAAGCTTAAGATAGAGGAATGTAATAACACCGCCGGCTACTGCCATGAGTATAAACGGAATCCACATTCCCGAGAGGTCATCAATGTTTATTCCCGCTATACCTGCGATTATCATAAGGTCAAATGCAAGTCCTGATATACGGGAGAGCAGATAGTTGTTACGATACTGTCTGTTCATCAGCTTTGCCGAGCGGAGCTTGGAGAAAAGCACACGGCATCCAAGGGCAACAACCGAACCGATGATAAAGTTGAATCCCCACAGAAGCGTGGAAACAGTCGCCGCCGCACCGGGAGCTACAGCCGTGAGCAGGGAGGATATTCCCCAAGTAACGAGATATGTAACAAGGTAGATGATAGCAACGAGTGCGGCCTGAACGGAGAGCTTGTCAACCGATTCGGAAATCGGTATCTCACCCTGATGCTGGAACGTGTCAAGCGTTACCGAGCCGGAAACATCGGATTTCTTTGAAACACGGCGGATACTGCCGCGCTTGTTGTAGATATTAAGGAAGATAACGCCCACGATGCATGCGCAGAGATAACCTGCGGCGGCAAGTGAAAGACCGAATGTGCGTCCGCCTTCCATTCCGAGTGCCGCGTATGTGGTTCCGACATTATTGGCCTGACCGGGACCCTGACCGTATGCCATCGGCAGTAGAATACCGCTTGCCTTAAAAAGGCCCGGCATAAAGGTGAATGCAAGTCCCATTGAGATGACAAGGCCGACAATAGCCTGAACAAGATACGTGCTTACAATCAGCGCACCGCTTCTTGCGCCGATAAGAGCGCCGGTTTCCGAATTCTTTTCGGGGATGCGAAGTGACATCGCGATGAATCCGAGCGCAAGTGCATGGTATGTGAGCTTCTCGAGGAACACCGCGTCAATGTCATGAATTCCCGTGGTGCGAAGAATTAAAAGAATGAAGCCTGCCAGAACCGATATCGGCATAAGGCTTTTTTTGATGAACGGTATCTTCCTGAGGAGAACATTTGAGAGCATCATAAGCGATGCCATGATTCCTATTTGTATAATCGGGGACCAGAGTTCTGTGTTGGCAGCCGAAAAATCCATTTTACTTACCGTCCTTTCGGAATTGTTAGTTTAGTTCGCTTTTTTGTAAAGACTTTATTGCATCGTAGAGCCACACAAATTTAACTGCATTTATATTGTCTGCCGGCGCAAGCTCAAAGTATTTCTTGCCCGAAGAGAATACAACCTTGCGTTTGCCGTGAAATGCCATTGCGTCAATCTCACAGAGGGGAATGTGCGTGCCGCCCATGGTGAAGCCGTCTTCGCCGAATGCTGCCGCACCGCTTTCAACTGTTTGCGCGTCACCCTCGACCAAGGTTAAAACGGCATCGTCCATTTTGAAGGATTCGCCATTCCTTGCAAGGCGCTCAACAGCTTCTTTTTGCCACTTGTAAAGTTCGGGCACTGTCTTATAACGGCTTCCCGAAATCATTCCGTATTTATCAAATTCGAGTGTCATGCCGCAGTTTTTACAGCTTGCGGTATTGCCGTTTGAGGTAATGCTTTCATGTGCACCGCATTCGGGACAGATAAAGAGCAGATTTTCGATTCCCTCTGCAAGGCACTTGCCCTTGTAAACCCTCGGGGACTCCAGCTGGCGCGCGTATGCGTCCTCAAAAAGGTCGCGGCAGATTGCCTCGTTTATCTCGTCTATACTCATATTGGCAAGCTGTTCTTTGGTGTATATATTAACAGCCTCACCGTGAGAATATCCTCGGCGCAGAGTTTTTGCCCAGCCGGGGGACAGGAAATAACCGCCGACGAGCTTGTATGTAATAAGTGCGCATCCGGCTTTTTTGACAAGCTGACCGGTTGTCGGTGCAATGGGGCAGGTGACTCCGTTCCATGTGCGAACACCCTCGGCGAACATGCACACATTCTGACCGTGCTTGAGTCTTCGCAGAATGTCAATTATTGCGTGCGCCGCGCTCATACCCTTTTTGCGGATTATGGGTGCAAATGCGAATTTTAAGAGCGGATATGCAATTTTCCAGCGTGAGATATGCTCGCTTGCCACATAGTGCATTGGGCGTTTGAAGCTCACTCCTACGAAAAGCGGGTCAAAATCCGTCGCATGATTTGAGAGCACGAGATAATTATCCGGAAGCTCCGATTCCTTGAGTTTCTTCGAGGTATATCCGAATTTTATTTTGAGAAAGATATCAACAAGCGGACGAAGTGTCCCCCATATTATAGAATGTTTTATGTTCATAAACTTTTCCTTGACAAAATATTCATGAATATTATATCAAAAGTTCACAGGAATGTCAACACTTATGTATAAAAAGCAGTTATTGGTATATTTCCTATTGAAAACACGAAAAATATATGCTATAATAACTGTATTACTTTTAAAGGAGAACAGTATGAAAAAACTTTTACCTATACTTCTGATTTTTGTTATGATTATCTGCACCTCTTGCGGTGCGTCCAACGTCAGCGGAAAATATTACGCCGACATTGTTGTCCGTGACTACGGAACAATTGTGGTTGAGATTGATGCGGACGCGGCACCTATAACCGCAAACAATTTCATTAAGCTCGCACGCGAAGGATTTTATGATGGGCTCACATTCCACCGCATTTATGCAGGCTTCGTAATCCAGGGCGGCGATCCCGAGGGAAACGGTTATGGCGGCTCCGACAAAAAAATCAAGGGTGAATTTGCCGCAAACGGATACAACAACCCTATCTCGCATACACGTGGTGTAATTTCCATGGCACGCGGAGAGGATATGAACAGCGCAAGCTCGCAGTTTTTCATCGTTCATCAGGATGCCCAGAGCAGTCTTGACGGATTATATGCGGCATTCGGACGAGTTACCGAAGGAATGGAGATAGTTGATGCGATCTGCTATGATGCGTCCCCCATTGACGGCAACGGCACGATAATTCCGGGCGAACAGCCGATTATTGAAAGCATTACAATAAGAGAGAGTAAGTAAAAATTAAAGCCGCCGAGATTTTGAGTGCATATCAATCTCGGCGGCTTTTAATTCTATTTTCGATTTCTCATATGAAGTAGTAGTTTAGCTAATAACATGAGAGCTGTAAACAATATGATAGGAATGAAAATCAAACACAATGCAACTATATTAGGCGCATCAGAGAACAATAAAGATATTCCTAATAATATCGATGCAACGGATAGGATGAGATATATCAACAATACAGTATCAAGTACGCGACGGGTCTTTTTATTTTGTGTGAGATTTGGGAATAAGGAGCGAATGAGTTGGCGAAAATATTTGGAGATTTTCTCTCCAAATATTTCTCCGAGTAATGTTAGAATAATTTCCAGAACAAAATCCATAGATTATTTATCCCTTTTTATAAGCAAACGCTTCCCAGGGAAGATCTGCCGGCTTTTTCTCGGTTAAAATAGAGTCAACGTGCAACAGAAGCGGGAATTTCTCCGCGTCAAGTTTTCCGGCTTTCGCGAGCACGCGTATCGCGCGCGCCACACGCTCGGCTACAACGAGCGATTCAAGCGTCACTCCGTTAAGCTCGGCTTTCGCTTCGTCAATGGTAAGACCGCGTCCGAGCAGGATGCCGACAAGACGGGTTCTGCCGCCGTAAACGGTTACGTAGAGGTCGCCAAGTCCCACAGCGAGAGCCTCGGTGTTTCCGTCGCCGCGGATTTTTAAAAGCTCTGCCATTTCTCTTGCGCTCTGATAGAACACCGCCGCCTGGGAATTAAAGTGAAGCTCGCTCTCTATGCCAAACTCACGCTGATTAAGACCGATAGTGAGCGCAACCGCGAGTGCATAGCCGTTTTTGAGCGCAACGGCACTTTCGATTCCAACAACATCGGTGGAGATACTGATGTGGTAATAGTCGGTAGCCATAACGCTCTTTAAAAATTCGAGCGTTTTCATATCGTTGCCGCAGAATGTTACCTCGGTGTGGTCGTGTGCCACAAGCTCATAGCTTGTGCAGGGACCGCCGATGGCGTTGAGGTTACGCTTGAGTCCCATTTTTGCAAGGCGCTCACTCCATACTTCGGGATAACAGAGAAGTGTTCCGTCAGGTAAATCGTAGAGTCCCTTGGTGACTGTGAGTATCGGCGTACTTTCGGGGATTTTTGGCAGAACATATTCTCCGAACCAATCAACTCCGAAGCTTGAAACGCCGCCGATTATCATGTCAGCACCGTCAATGGCGGACTCCATTTCCTCGATCTGATAGTATTTCATGCCGTCGGGGAACGCTTTTGTGAATTTGGGATGTCGGTTCTCCTTTACGCAGTTTTCTATTATATCGCGGTCGAGCGGTGTGCCCACAAGGCGCACTTCGTTGCCGTTTTCACGTGCGGGGAACGCGAGCGCCGAGCCCATCATTCCGGCACCAATTATTGTTACAACAGCCATGATATTCTCCTTGTTTGTGTATACTTTATTTCCTTATAATTATAGCATTAACATTTTTGTTTGTCAATGTCATATTTTTACGTATTATTATAAATTTTTCCCTGTAAAATATTTTGAGTTTCCTCTTGATTTTTCTCTGTAACTGTGATATAATATAACCAAACAAATGTTCGGAGGCGGAATTGTGGCGCGGCTGATTTTTCACGTGGATGTTAACAGCGCATTCCTTTCATGGGAAGCGGTGAAGCGTGTTGGCGAAGGTCTTGATGACCTTCGTCTTGTTCCGTCGGCTATCGGCGGTGACAGAGAGAGCCGCCGCGGAGTGATACTCGCAAAATCTCTGCCTGCAAAGAAGTTTGGTGTAAAAACCGGCGAGCCGATTGCAATGGCGCTGCGAAAATGCCCTGACCTTGTCATTGCTCCGCCCAATTTCAAACTGTATCAGCGCTCATCGAGCGCATTTATGGAAATATGTGAAAAATATGCGCCCGTGGCCCAGCAGTATTCGATAGACGAGTGCTTTCTCGATATGAGCGACACCGAAACGGTATACCCGAATCCGATAGAGATAGCGCATAAAATCAAGGATGAAATCCGCGATACGCTCGGATTTACTGTTAACATCGGCATCGGCGAAAATAAGCTGTGCGCGAAAATGGCGAGCGATTTCGAGAAGCCCGATAAGGTTCACACGCTTTTCTCGCATGAGATCAAAGATAAGCTGTGGACACTCCCTGTAAGAGAGCTTTTTGGCGTCGGTGCGGCAACCGCGGAAAAATTAAAACGGCATGGAATCAACACAATCGGCGATGCGGCGATGTGTGATATAGCGGCACTTGAAGCGTTCCTCGGTAAAAAGGCGGCGGAGTATTTGCATCAATCGGCCAACGGCATTGACACCTCTGCCGTGAAAGCGGAGCCGGACGATGCCAAGGGATACAGCAATTCCACAACTCTTGCAACGGATATCACTGATTATGAAAGCGCCGATTCGGTTATACTCGCGCTTTGCGACAGCGTTGCTTCGCGCCTGCGCCGTGACGGAGTTCGCGGATACTGCGTGTCGGTGTCAACTCGAACGAGCGAGTTTGTAAATCGGTCGCATCAGAAAAATCTCTCCGAGTCCACAAATATTACCGGGGAAATATACCGCGAGGCGCAGAAGCTTTTGCGCGAGCTGTGGAACGGACGGATACCTTTGCGACTGCTTGGTTTGTCGGTTACCGATATAGACCGCGGCGATGCGTGCCAGCTAACGCTCTTTCCGGATGAGGAGCGTGAGCGGCAGCTCGCACGGGATAAAAAACTCGATCTTGCCCTTGACTGTGTTCGAAAACAGTTTGGAAGTGCCACGATAAAGCGAGGCAGCACGGTTTCTGACGTTGGGCAGAAGCATAAAGCGAAAGCGGATTTGGATAACGGGAAATAAGAAAGCCTCACTCTTTCGAGTGAGGCTTTGATTTTACTGATGTGTGTCAAAAAGCCTGTAGAGCGCGAGGATCGACTGCTGAACGGTGAATGTTCCGCTCGGATCGAAGTTGTTGTTGCCAACGCCACCCATAACGTGAGCACCGTGGTCTGAAATAAGCGATGAGGTGAAGTTGATTCCGTCAAGTGCCCATGCGGGAAGTCCTGCGGTGTCTGCAAACTTCATCACGTCCGCGCCCTCATGAAGACCGATTACATTTGCCGCGCGGCGAATCATTGTAGCCGCTTCCTGACGCTTGATGTTTGCGTCGGGAGAGAAGTGAGTTGCATCGGTTCCGTTTACAATACCGAGGAGGTTTGCGGCGATAACTGCAAGTCCCTTGTCATCAACGAACGGCGAGGATTTAAGGGCGATACCCTTAAGCTTTAACAGCTCTTCAATGGTGTCAACGCCCTCATGGTGGCAGATCGCACTCATGAGAAGTGTGCAGAAATCGTGTCTGCTGATATCGTTTGCATAGTCATGCTGGAGCTCATAGGGAACGAGATCGTTCGCCAGTGCCGCGAGCACCTCGGGCTGTGCCCACGATGCGGGCGTATCCTTGGGAGCGGCGGAATCTCTCACCAATATTTTGTGGTCATAGGAGAATGTGTCTATGCTGATGTCAAAATACTTATAATCTGTCGGAGCTTTTGTAATGAACGTTCCGTCTTCATATTTGTTGTTAGAGTCCCATGTTGCGTCTAGTATCATCCAGTGTCCGTCCACCCATGCTTCAACATGAGCGTGATTGCTCTTTGTTGCGCCCGGAGCGGCAGTTCCAAAATCTTCTACACTGATGCCGGCTGCATAGGTGTCAACTTCCATGGCAGGAATGCCCTGTGCCCAAAGAAGCTCTTTTAAGAGGTCTGCGTAACCTGCGCATACAGTTAAATGACAGTCGAGAACATCATCGGCTTTATAGTGAATTGTTTTGCTTTTGCCATAATAGTAGTCGTAGTCATAGTAGAGATTTTCTGTAACCCACTTGTAGATGGCAAAAACTTTGTCATGATTACTGGTGAGTCCCTTACATATTTCGTTTGACACCGCCTTTACTTTGTCAGAGGTTGTGCCAAGCTCATCTGCAGGATTTACCCAGTGATTGTACATATCGAGGTTGTGTTCCTCGATGTTTGATGTGACAAAGCGGTATCCTGTTGCCGAGGGTTCGACTACAACATCTTTCCAGATGAATCCCCAAAATTGATTGCCGTCTGAAGCCTTCTTGGTATATATCGTAATGTCAGTAGGCTCGGTGATACCGGCAAGAGAGAGCGTTTCACGGAAATACTCTCCGCTTTTTACATTAACGATCTTGCTGTATTCATTGAGCTTGGTGACATTTGCGGAACGCATCCAGACACTCTGCAGATCATCGGAAACTATTTTACCCTCAACGGTTAAAGTTTTTCCGAAAATTGTGAACTGAACGTAATTATCCTCGCTTGCCGAGGTACGGAAAACGGTTTTGTTTGCTGCAGACATCGGAACAAGAGAAAAGATGATTATAACTGCAACTAAAAGAGAAACTATGCGCAAATTTTTCATTGTGACCTCTTGTAAACTGAATTGGGTAAATAAATTAAACTTTCTCTATATAAGCAAGGAGCGCCTCACGAAGAATCTGCGGATCACAGTTGCCACGAAGCTCTTTCATGCATTTACCGAAAATTGCAAGAAGCGCTTTTTCTTTGCCGCCCTTGAAATCGGCAACGGCCTTGGGATCAGCTGCAACGGCTGCCTTGATAACTTCGTCCATCTTGCCGGTATCGTTGGAAACGATGAATCCGTTCTCCTCGGCATACTTTGCAGGATCGATGGGCGCGTCGGAGTCGAACATAACGGTGAGGATCTTCTTCGCGTTACCGCGGTTAACGGTGCCGTCCATGCAGAGCTTGATAAGCTGACCGAGTGCCTTTCCGTCAATGTTCAGTTCGTCAACAGTCATCTGCTTGCGGTTGAGCAGGTTCATGCAGTCGGAAATGAGCCAGTTTGCAACCTCTTTTGCCGAGCCGCAGACAGCAAGTGCCGCTTCAAAAGCGTCGCAGAATGCGCGGCTTTCAGTGAGAAGATTTGCGTCATATTCGGTAAGGCCAAGCTCGTCGATATAACGTGCGCGCTTGATCTCGGGGAACTCGGGAAGGGATGCCTTGATGCCGTCGAACCACTCGTCATCGATAACAACGGGCATGATGTTGGGGTCGG
>JAZTXD010000039.1:0-28067 GCA_045636265.1 Candidatus Flemingiibacterium sp. | reverse complement strand
GGTATCGGTCTTTGCCGTACCGAGCACATGTTCTTCGAGGCTGACAGAATCGCAGCTTTCCGTGAGATGATCTGCTCCGACACTGCTGAGGAAAGAGAAGTTGCACTTGCAAAGATCCTTCCCTACCAGCAGTCCGACTTCGAGAAGCTCTATGAGGCACTTGAGGGCAACCCTGTTTGCATCAGATTCCTCGATCCTCCGCTTCACGAGTTCGTTCCCACCACTGAAGAAGATATCGCTGCTCTCGCAAAGGCACAGGGCAAGACTGTTGAGGACATCAAGGCTCTCATCGCTTCCCTCCACGAGTTCAACCCGATGATGGGTCACCGCGGATGCCGTCTTGCAGTAACATATCCTGAAATCGCTGCAATGCAGACCAAGGCAGTTATCCGTGCCGCTATCAACACCCAGAAGAATCATCCCGATTGGACCGTTCGTCCCGAGATCATGATTCCGCTTGTTGGCGACGTTAAGGAGCTTAAGTATGTTAAGGCTGTTGTAGTTGCTACCGCTGATGCAGAGATCGCTGCTGCAGGCGTTAAGCTCGACTACGAGGTTGGTACCATGATCGAGATCCCGAGAGCTTGCCTCACCGCTGATGAGATCGCTGCTAACGCAGACTTCTTCTGCTTCGGTACAAACGACCTCACCCAGATGACCTACGGCTTCTCCCGTGACGACGCAGGTAAGTTCCTCTCCGCATACTATGATGCGAAGATCTTCGAGAACGATCCCTTCGCGAAGCTCGACCAGACCGGCGTTGGTAAGCTTATGGGCATGGCTTGCAAGGATGGCCGCGCAAGCAACGCAAAGCTCCACATCGGTATCTGCGGCGAACACGGTGGCGACCCCACATCCGTTGAGTTCTGCCACAAGATCGGTCTGGTCTATGTATCCTGCTCGCCGTTCCGCGTGCCGATCGCACGTCTTGCTGCTGCACAGGCTGCTATCAAGTCTAAGTAATTCGCAAATCAATCCTATCCGCCCGAAGAAATTCGGGCGGATTTTTATACCTAAAATAGTTGACACTTGAAAAAACATTTGTTATAATATAAAAAAGCACCTATCTTGTACCAAATTCGGTGCAAGGTGTGTTGTATAATACATTTGTATCGTAAATGCGATAACATTTTTTTAGAGAGGTGTAAAAGATGAAAGATGTTTTAGGAAAGAATTTGCCCGAAATTGTTGAGGTAACTCTGCTGTCTTCTGATGAATTAGAGGAGTGTGCTGATGCTATTGGTGAAATCGAAGATTGTGAAATAGGCTATTACTATTTGAGAACTGCCTACGAGGATAATCTAATCGGCCTTGCGGTGGGTAAGTGGGAAGAAGACCCGACAGAACCCGATTTTGAAGACTATCCTCCTGAAGGTTCTTTTGGTACGGCGCTCCGTCCCATTCTTCGTCTTGCAAGCGCAACCTTAAAAGATGGAACTTTGTTGGAAGCGGGAGACAATGTTATTATCGGCAAAAACACATTTACAGCCATTTCAGATACCATTATTTTTTCTGATAGAGCCGCTTGGTATGACGAAGAAAATGATACTTACGGTTATTTTGATGATGAAACAAATGTCTACGAAAACTCCCTTGCAAAAAAACGCGTAGACGCTTGGTTTGAAGAAAAGATCAAACCCAACCTTTAATTCCCCCTCTTTTGTGCATAACGGCACGAGCTGCTATCAAGGGTTAATCTAACCGCATAAACTTCTATCCGTCCGAAGAAATTCGGGCGGATTTTCTATTGACAAACCGCTTCAAAAATGCTAAAATATAACTGTGTTATCACATTACAACGAACTTTGTTGTAAATCATTTTAAGCGAGGTGTAACTATGTTTTGTAAAAATTGCGGAGCACAATTAACCGACGGTGCCGCTTTCTGTCCCACATGCGGAGTATCGGTTGAAGTCACAGAACAGATAAATCCTGCAACCATAGCTGCCGCACCGAAGCCGGAACTTCCTATGGGTTGGTTCAAATTCATCGTAAACTTTTCATTATTCGCAGCAGCGGCTTTGAATTTGATCAACTTTGTTACGTACATATCCGGTCAGCATTACGACGGCGAAGCTGACTTGGTTTATGCAATTTTCCCGAATCTGAAAACGCTTGATATCTCCATGGCTTTTGTTGCTATTATACTCGCAGTATATGCGATTATTACAAGGTTTCAGCTTGCAAAATTCCGCAAAATCGGACCGATGATGCTCTACATTTTGCCTGTAGTCAATATACTCGTGCAGGTAATATCGGCTGTAGGAGTTATCTCTATAACGAGCAGTCTTATCCCTGCCAATGAAGCAATCAACTTTGCTTCACTCGGTTCAAACATTGCAGGAAGCATAGCTATTGAAGTGATTAACATCATATATTTCAGCAAGCGTAAGCACCTTTTTGTTAATTAAATTGTCCTATTGTTCAACAAAAACATCTTATATTTGTCAACCTCCATGGCATTTTTTCGCCATGGAGGTTTTCGTTTTTAACTTTTTTACATCTTTTCTTATAATTTTTTGTGAACACGCCCCTTTCTGTTATTGTTTGCTTCGCTTAAATTTATTCGTTACAAACCTTATTTTTTGTTAATTCCATTGACAAAATCTGTCTTCTGTGATATAATGATATTATGCATTATTATAATGTAATAAACTTCCTACACAAAATCTTTAAATTTGCAGAGGAAAACGTTATGAATCTTACGCCGTTTGAGAACAAAGTCTGGCTTTCATCTCCGACAATGCACGGTGATGAGCTTAAATATGTAACCGAAGCTTATGAAACAAACTGGATGTCTACTGTCGGAAAAAACATCAACGAAGTAGAACGTCTTTCCTGTGAAAAAATAGGATGCAAATATGCTGTTGCCCTCTCCTGCGGCACTGCGGCACTTCATTTAGCAGTAAAGCTTGCAGGCGTAAAGCCCGGCGACAAAGTATTCTGCACCGACATGACATTTGCGGCCACAGTCAATCCGGTACTCTACGAGAAAGCTGTGCCGATTTTTATTGATACGGAATACGACACATGGAATATGGATCCGGTCGCACTCGAAAAAGCGTTTGAGCTTTACCCCGACACAAAGCTTGTAGTTCTTGCAAATCTATACGGAACTCCGGCGAAAATGGATGAAATATGCGCCATTTGTAAAAAACACGGCGCCACGATAATCGAAGATGCTGCGGAATCGCTCGGCGCAACATACAAGGGCGTACAAACCGGTACATTCGGCACATATAACGCAATTTCCTTTAACGGAAACAAGATAATCACCGGCTCCTCCGGCGGCATGTTATTAACCGACGATCTCGACGCCGCGAACAAGGCGCGCAAGTGGTCCACACAGAGCCGCGAAAATGCCCCGTGGTATCAGCATGAAGAGGTTGGCTACAACTACCGTATGAGCAACGTAATCGCCGGAGTTGTACGCGGACAGTATGCATATCTCGACGAACATATCGCGCAGAAGAAGGCGATATACATGCGCTACAAGGAAGGTTTTAAGGATCTTCCCGTAACCATGAATCCGTATGACGAGTCTATCATGGAGCCGAACTTCTGGCTGTCTTGTATGCTCATCAACGAAGATGCAATGTGTAAGCAAGTCAGAAGTGATAACGACACTTGCTACATCTCCGAGCCGGGCAAATCCTGCCCCTCCGAAATACTTGAGAAGCTCGCAGCATACAATGCAGAGGGCAGACCGATCTGGAAGCCCATGCACATGCAGCCAATGTACCGCATGAATCCGTTTGTAACCGCAAACGGCGACGGACGCGCGCAGACAAATGCATACATCGCAGGAAGCGCGGCAGACGTCGGTGCGGACATATTCCACCGAGGACTTTGCTTGCCGAGTGACAATAAGATGACCCCCGAGCAGCAGGACATGATAATCGAAATTATAAAAAGTTGTTTTTAACGGAGCTTGTACACATCTATGAAAAAGTTCAACCTCTTTCTCAAGCGCGCATTTGATATAACCGTATCTGCGATATTGATAGTAATTTTAATAATCATTCCCGTATTCATCGTGGTTCCGATACTTATAAAAGCCACATCGAAGGGCCCGGCAATCTTCAAGCAAGAACGCATGGGACGAAACGGAAAAACATTTTACATATACAAGTACAGAACAATGCTTATCCCCGAGGAGAGTATTGCCCCCGACGGAACACAGCTTGAACCTAAACAGCGCATAACAAAAATCGGACGTATTCTTCGCAAAACCAGCATTGACGAGCTTCCCCAGCTTTTCAACGTTATCGGAGGCACTATGAGCATCGTCGGCCCAAGACCGACACTTCCATATCAGTGTGACAATTACACCGAGGAACAGCGTCACAGACTCGATATGCGTCCCGGCATTACCGGTTGGGCTCAGGTGAATGGCAGAAATGATCTTTCGTGGAGCGAAAAAATCGTTTACGATTTAGAATACGTCGAAAACTTTAGCATCTTCATGGATATAAAAATACTGTTTATGACACTGGCGGTTGTATTCAAAAAAGAAGGCATCGAATTCAAGAAGGAAGATGCCATCACCGCCAAGGCAGAACCTCAAGAACAGGAGAAAGCAGGTATTAAATAAGCATGAAAGCACTCGTAGTTGCAGGTGGAATCGCGCAGGCGGCTCTTGTCAAGGAGCTTAAAAGCCGCGGTATATTCACAATTCTTGCCGACCGCAATCCAAACGCTGTGGCCGTTCCATATGCAGATGCTTTTTATCCGGTGTCCACGCTTGACGAGGACGGAATACGCAAGCTTGCTATCGACGAAAAGGTCGATTTTGTTGTAACCGCATGTGCAGACCAAGTGCTTCTCGTTGTTGCAAAAATCTCCGAGGAACTTGGCCTCCCCTGTTATATCGACTACAACACCGCAAAGCTTGTTTCCGACAAGAAGTACATGAAGGAAATATTCGAAAGCAATAATATTCCCACCGCGAAACATGTCGTGATGGGGACTTTTGAAGACGAAAAGGTGAAGGACTTTGATTTTCCTCTCATCGTGAAGCCGGTAGACTCATATAGCTCACGCGGTGTACGTAAGGTGCTGAACCGCGAGGAGATGGTATCCGCTTTTAACGAAGCTGTTGAGATAAGCCGTACCAAAACCGCAATTGTTGAGGAATTCTGCGAGGGCGAGGAGCTTACCGTTGACGTTTATGTTGAAAACGGCGTCGCTCATGTTCTCACAGTTTCAATAAGCGACAAGATCGCCGACAAGGATCGTTTTGTCATTTACCGCACGAAGAATCCTGCACCCGTTTCTGACAAAATTATGGAACAGATTCGTGACACCGCGCAGAAAATCGCAGAGGCGTTTGGGCTCACCGATTCTCCCATGCTTATTCAGATGATTTCAAACGGCAAGCGCATCTGGGTTCTCGAATTCTGTGCACGCACCGGTGGAAGTATTAAATACCGACTCATCAAAAAGGCAAGCGGATTTGACGTTATCAAAGCAGTGGCAGACCTCACACTCGGAGAAAAGCCTCACGTTGGCGAGCTGAAGTCTGAAAGTAAATACATAACCAACACATTCCTCTACTGTTCTCCAGGGGTATTTGATCACGCCGAGGGATTTGAAGAACTCAAAAATGACGGTGTGATCACCGAGTATAACATATTCGCCGCCAAGGGACGTGAATTCAAAGACATCACCTGCAGCGGTGACCGTGTAGGCTCATTTACAGTGCAAGCTGATACGCTTGACGAATTAAGACGCAAACATGAAACCGCTATCAACGCAGTCCGTGCTATCGACAGTGAAGGCAACGACATGATACGTCACGATCTTGTAACCGAACTTAAATATTAAAACGGAGAACAACATGAATATTCTCTTTATTTCAATCAGTTCACTCCCGCACATAAGCAAACACTCTATATCAGTTGACTTAATTCATGAATTTATGAAAAACGGCCACAATGTGTATGCTGTGTGCGCTAATGAGCGCAAGAACAATACACCGACAACGCTTACCGATGAAGAAGGATGTAAAGTTCTTCGCGTAAAGGTAGGAAACAATAAAAAGGCTAATCTCATTGAAAAAGGAATTACCACGCTTTTGATGCCGAAGTTCTATATTGCGGCTATAAAGAAGTATTTCTCCGATGTGAAGTTTGACCTTGTTCTCTACCCCACACCGCCGGTAACTCAAGTTGAAACAGTCAAATTCGTAAAGAAGCGCGACAGCGCAACTTCATATTTGCTTCTTAAGGATATCTTCCCGCAGAATGCTGTTGACATCGGAATGATGACAAAAGGCGGACTTAAAGGAATTATCTACAAGCACTTCAGAAAAGTCGAAAAGAAACTGTATGCTATCTCGGATTATATCGGGTGCATGTCGCAGGCAAATGTTGACTATGTGCTGAAGCATAATCCCGAAATCGATCCTGCCAAGGTTGAGATATGTCCCAACTGTGTCGAAATACAGGACATGTATATCTGTGAAGATGAGCGTATAGCTATCCGCGATAAGTACGGTATTCCGCAGGATAAGAAAGTGTTTGTGTACGGCGGAAACCTCGGCAGACCTCAAGGAATTCCGTTTATAATCGAATGCCTGAAAGCGCAGGCTGCCAATCCCGATGCATATTTTCTCGTTGTGGGCGACGGAACTGAGTACGGAAAGCTTGAAGCATTCTTTAACGAGGCTAATCCTACAAACATGAAGCTCATGAAGCGTCTGCCTAAAGAAGACTATAACCGTATGGTTACTGCGTGTGATGTCGGACTTATATTCCTCGACCACCGTTTCACCATTCCCAATTTCCCCAGCCGCTTGCTTGCGTATATGCAGGCAAAGCTTCCCACCCTTGCCTGCACTGACCCGAACACGGATATCGGCAAGGTAATTGCGGACGGAGGATTTGGTTGGTGGTGCGAGAGTAATGATGTTGAGGCATTTAAAAACGCAGTGAATTCAGCTATCGGTTCAGACCTTAAGTCTATGGGAGATATCGGATACAAGTATCTTAAAGAAAATTATACAGCAGAGCGTGAGTATAACATAATAGTTTCAAGAATTGCGAAAGGCTAAAAACTGTTGTCGGAGGTGTGAAGCCCGTGAGAATTGTAGTTAATGACATAGCCGCATCAAAAGGCGGAGCACTTACAGTTCTGAAAGATTTTTATAATTGCGTTAGAGAAAATGATACAGAGAATGAGTGGATTTTTCTTCTGGGCGAAAAACTTCTTGAAGATACCGATAATATAAAAAGCATCACCCTTCCACAAATAAAAGGCAGCCGAATAAAAAAACTGGCTTTCGATCTGTTCACCGGCAAGAAGTTTATGAAATCTCTGAAACCGGATCTCATATTTTCACTCCAAAACACGATAGTATTTGGAGTCGATGTTCCTCAAGTCATTTATCTTCATCAGTCTATCCCGTTTCAGAAAGTCAAAAAATTCTCATTTTTCAAAAAAGCCGAGCGCTCATTGGCTGTGTATCAGCACCTTATTGGCCGAGTAATAAAAAAATCCGTCAAGACTTGCGACAAAGTTATAGTTCAAACAGATTGGATGAAAGATGCGGTTTGTTCACAGTGCCGTGTGCCAAGAGAAAAAGTTCTCAAAATTTCCCCGGTGGTTGGTGATATATCGGCTTACAACACCTCTCATGAATTCAAATCAAACTTGTTTTTCTATCCGACCGCAACGGCAATATACAAAAACAATCAAGCCATTTTCAGTGCGTGCAATATGTTGAGTGCTAAAGGACTTGATTATAATGTAATACTAACGCTTCCCGGAAACAGCAACATTAAAAATGTTAACTGTGTAGGAAAATTGCCCTACGCTGAAGTTATTGAAACCTATTCAAAGAGCACACTTATTTTTCCGTCTTACATAGAAACCTTTGGTTTTCCCATGGCAGAAGCAAGAAAAGTCGGAACACTCATATTGGCATCCGACTGCCCTTTTTCACGTGAGGTTTTGAAGGATTATGACAACGCATACTTCTTTGATCCGTTTAAACCGGAAAAATTGGCAGAGTTGATGGAAAACGTTATTATAGGAAACATACAAAAAAAGAAGGTTGAAATTTCTCATTTAGAAACAACTGACACTTGGAAAACAATACTTAACGAAATACTTAATTTGCCCACTTAAATTATACAAAGGATCCTTAAAATGAAAACTTCCAAATATTTTTCTGATAATGTAGTATATTTTTTGGCAATATGCGTTGCGCTCTCCTTTTTACTGCAAATTTTCAATTTTAATGCAGCAGTGGATATTGTATATATTGCATCATTACTCGTAGTCTTTTTTTGCTATGTATGCAGCGGATTTTTCAACAAAATAACATTCATTATGACTCTATTTATCGCTCTTGCATCTATTGCAAACGGTTTTAGATATAATGTACTCGACTACTATACCCATATACTCATTTCCCTTTGCATGTATATGTGTTTGGATGTAAGTGCACATATAAAATTAAAAGTTTCCACTTTTAAAAGGATATCAAATCTATTTTTTATAACTACAGTTATATTATTGGCCGCATACTATTTCGGCCCTCTGAAAACGACATATTTTAATTACGAAATCGGTTCCGTTTCGCTTAATTTTGCCAACCCAAATGCAGCGGGAATATGGCTTACGTGTATTTTTATATTGCTTGTTTATTCTTCATTTCTTTTTAGACGGATAAGAAAAATAATGTATCTCGGCGCAGCTATCGGAATCTTACCGATCATATTGGCAACACAGTCGAGAAACTCTTTTTTGGCAGCTCTTTTGTTCATAATAGGAATTATTGCTACAAAATTATTTAGAATAAAAAGAGTTCCAAATTTCATACTGTTAATTTTAGCCGTTCTTCCACTTATAGTTTTCTTCTTTTATATGTTTGTAATTGTAGAAAATTTGGATTTCTGGGCAAATTTGTTCTCTATAAGCGGAATCGAAAAAGGCCTTGGTACTCGTGTCAGAGTATGGCAAAATGTTATTGATGACTTTGGGCATTGCTTCCTTGTCGGCGACTATTATAAATACTATAACTCGCAGATGCACAATTCTCTTCTGACAATTTTCTGCCGTTTTGGCGCAGCGTGCACCGTTCTTTCTTGTGTATCGATATATAATTCCCTGAAAAAACTCCAGGATAGCTCTTCGTTCTTTGCGGCACTCAGCCTTAGTGCAATATTTTTCACCGGTTGCTTCGAAACCTCAATTTTTATTGGTATTGCAGGGCTTTACTTAATGGTGCTGCTTATTCCTGCCTGTGCTTCAGTAGAGAATATAGACAATTCCCAAC
Organism: Candidatus Flemingiibacterium sp.; assembly: GCA_045636265.1. Taxonomy (GTDB): domain Bacteria; phylum Bacillota; class Clostridia; order Oscillospirales; family CAG-272; genus Flemingiibacterium. The sequence continues at coordinate 18,785 of JAZTXD010000039.1, read as the reverse complement.
AGTAAATATTTTAACACACTTCATGCAAAAAAACACACTATTAAATGCGCCACCCGGAGGTGTATACATGATAAAACCTAAGCTTAGCCAGCTTAAAATAGGAGCCCTTATTTCATATTCTGCAATGGCGTTCAATATCTTGGCCGGCCTTATCTACACGCCATGGATGGTTGACAAAATCGGACGTGATAATTACGGACTCTATACCCTTGCAAACTCATTAATAGCAATATTTATGCTGGATTTCGGTCTTAGCTCTGCGGTTTCCCGTTTTGTTGCCAAGTACCGAGCTGAAAAGCGTGAGCAGGATATACGCAATATAGTTGGCATAATATATAAGCTCTATCTTATAATTGATGCCGTTTTACTGGTTATCTTCACTGTACTGTTTTTCTTCCTCGGTCAGATATACAAAGAGCTTTCCCCCTCAGAACTTCAGACGTTCAGAATTCTATACATAATTATATCCTCATATCACCTTATTACCTTTCCTTTTACCCCACTTAACGGAATACTTAACGCTTATGAAAAGTTTCCGCAGCTTAAGTTCTGCAATCTTTTATATCATCTTCTCTCTGTAGCATTTGTTGTTGCTGTCCTACTTTTTTCTTCAAACGTAATAATTGTAATTATTGCGACGACACTTGCTCATCTTGTAACAGTTCTGGTGAGATTTATCATCGTAAAAACCTCTATTCAACTGAAAATCAATTTCAGAGCATCCGAGAAAGGTATATACAAAAACCTCTTTAGCTTCACTGCGTGGACAACCATAATAAGTGTTATGCAGCGTTTCACCCACAGTTTTGCCCCTTCTGTACTCGGCATTACCTCAGGCGTTTTGGAGATAGGACTCTATGCCCCCGCTGTTACATTAGAGGGCTACTTTTTCACATTGGGTTCTACAATCAACGGCATGTTCTTACCAAGAATCTCTAAACACATCGCGAACAAAGAAGAACATAAAATTTTAAGTTTGATGATAAAAGTAGGACGGTATCAGGCTATGGTACTGGGGCTCGTTTTCATCGGCTTTGTGTGTGTGGGAAAAGATTTTATGCTGCTTTGGATGGGACCTGAATTTGAAAAAACGTATTATTTGGCAATGATCATTCTCCTGCCAACGTTGATTTCTTGCACACAGCAAATTGCAAAAACTACAGTTATTGCAAAAAAACTAATTCGTTACCAAGCAATATGCATGATATTCACCGGATGTTTCGGACTTTTAATTTCCTATCTTCTCTCATTGAAAGTCGGAGCTTTCGGCGTATGTATTGGAACCGCACTCACAGCTATTTTAAACATTACATTTATGAATGTGATTTATAAGAAGAAAGCCGGAATAAATGTTTTTGAATTCTATAAAAAATGTTATTTAAAACTTTTACCTTGTTACGGAATATCCCTTGCTGCCGGTTTTTGCACATCAAGTGTTATTCCGCTTGGCGGATGGCTTGGGCTTGCTATAAAAGCTGCACTGATTACTGTTATATATTTCACCGTAATGTTCCTGTTCTACATTGGCAAGGAAGATAAAACGCAATTATTCAAGTTATTGAGAAAGAGAGTATAAATTTATGGAAAACCTCAAACCGTATCTGGTAGATGTTCCCGTGAGGGTAAATATATGGATTCGTCCGGAATGCCAAAAAAAACAGTTCGAGGTACTAAAACAAGCTCGCCCTTCTGTAATGTTTTTAATTTCAGACGGAGGAAGAAACGAAAAAGAGTGGGAAGCTATCAGAGAAAATCGCAAGCTTTTTGAAACTGAGATAGACTGGGAATGTACGGTCTACAAAATTTTTGAAGATAAAAACAACGGTCTTTACACCATGACACGCAAGGGTGCTGATCTTATATGGTCAAAAGTTGACAGATGCATTTTTCTGGAAGATGATCAGATTCCATCTGTTTGTTATTTTAAATACTGTGCCGAAATGTTGGAAAAATATAAGGACGATACACGCATAGTTAGCATTTGTGCAATGAATTATGCCGGCGAATGGAACGATTGCGATTCCGATTATTTCTTTTCAGAAAGAGGCCCTATTTGGGGACAGGCCACATGGAAACGCAGTTACTTAAAGCGTGATTTTGATTTGAAGTACGCTAAATCCCCCTATGTCATGAATCTTTTAAGAAAAAGATTAAAGAAAGATAAGGGATATCTGAAAACTGTGGAAGGATATGCCAAAAATCCTATGCGCGGAGGACATATCCCGGGAGGAGAATTTCTGAACAGGCTGTTGGTTAATTCTCAAAATCAACTTTTCATTATACCCAAATACAATATGATGTGCAATATAGGCTGTACCGAAAACGGTACACACGCATCAGAATATAATCTTCTTCCCCGTGCTATAAAAGGCATATTCAACATGAAAACGCATGAGTATGAGTTCCCGCTGAAGCACGCCGAATATGTTATTGCCGATGAAAACTATAGAAAGCTTGAAGAAAAGGTTTTGTGCCGAAACAGACCGATTGGTTTGATATTCAGAAAAATCGAAATTGCGTTTCTGCTGTTGAAACACAAAGGAATATCTGCCGGTATAAAAAAATATAAAAAGCGTCAAAACAAGAAGAAGACAATTGAAACCTGAAAAATATTTAAATAGTGTATTTTAATTTTGGCTTTGATTCAAGGAGGCACTATATGATTAACGGGAAAAAGGCACTTTTAGTTTTAGGAGCCATTTCTGCAATCAACGAAATTGTCATAGATGCAAAAGAAATGGGATATTACGTCATAGTTACAGATAATTTGAAGAATTCTCCAGCTAAAAAATATGCAGATGAGGCCTGGTTAATAAGTATTGATGATGTTGATGCAATCGTTGAAAAATGTAAAAATTGTAAAGTAGATGCAGTGATAAATTACTGTATTGATCCGGCACAGAAGCCATATCAACAAATTTGCGAGCGCCTTAATTTACCTTGTGTGGCTACCAAAGAACAGTTTGAAATAATGACTAACAAGGATAAATTCGCTGAGTGCTGTGTTCAATATGGTTTAGATATAATACCCAAGTATAACATGGACAAAAGCATCACCGAAAAAAACTATGCTAATTTGGAATACCCGTTGATGATTAAACCGGTTGACGGAAGGGCCTCTAAAGGAATTATTGTTGTAAATTCCCCCGAAGATATGCCAAAAGCTTTAGAATATTCCTTGTCATTCTCTAAACGAAAAGAAGTCGTAGTGGAAAAATACATGAATTGCCCCGAATTTTGCGCTAAATATATTGCCTGCGACGGTGAATTTTTCTTTACATCAATGTCGGATGTTTGGAATAGTATTTTACCGGATGGAACACGAGTTTACATGGGGACATCCACATATCCTTCAAAATTCTATAATGAATATATGGATGGAGTTAATGACAGAGTAAAAAATATGCTTAAGGGAATCGGCATTAAAAATGGTGCTGTATCTTTCACAGGATTTTACGACAACGGAATTTTCCGCTTCTTCGATCCGTCATTAAGAATGGGTGGCGCACAAGATTGGCGAATAGCCGAGGCTGCAAGTGGAATCAACATAGCTAATTTACTAACCAATTTTGCTATAACAGGTTCAATGGGTGATGTGAGCCAAATTTCAAAAATAGACTGCGCTTTTGCAAATAAGTTTTCTGCGTTGTTGTATTACGACCTGATGCTCGGTGAAATCGGTAGCATGTCTGGCATTGACAAAATATTGAACTTGCCTGGAGTGGTTGGTTACCATCAGTGTCACAATGTCGGAGATGTAATCGAAGGTTATGGTACATCTAATAATGTCGCCATGCGTTTTATTATTTCTTGCAACACTGAAAAGGAATTCAAGGAAACAATAGATGCGGCAAACGAATTGATCGAAATAAAAGATACAACTGGAAAAAATATGATTGCTCCCAAGTATCAGTCAAAATTTTTCAACCAATAACAGTTTTAAACTTTGTATAAAGAAAACAATATAAAATATGAGTACTAAAAAAATTAACGTAACACGTTCTTCAATGCCCTCCTATGAGGAATACTGTAATGAAATAAAATCCCTTTGGGAAAGCCGTTGGCTCACCAATATGGGACCTATTCATAACAAATTAAAAGAATCGCTTAAAGATTATCTTAAAGTTTCAAATATTGAGCTTTTTGCAAACGGACACTTGGCACTGTATGTTGCACTCAAAGCATTAGGATTAAACGGTGAAATTATAACTACCCCGTTCACCTTTGCGTCCACCACGAATGCAATCGTTCAAGCAAACTGCACACCGATTTTCTGTGATGTAAAAGATGATTACACAATCGATGAAACAAAAATCGAGAGGCTTATCACGGAGAAAACTGTTGCCATTTTAGGTGTTCATGTTTACGGAAATATATGTAATGTTGAAGCAATCGAAAAGATTGCAAAAAAGTATGATTTAAAAGTCATTTACGATGCTGCCCATGCTTTCGGTGTGGAATATGGCGGAAGAGGCATAACCGATTACGGTGATGTTTCAATGCTTTCTTTTCACGCTACAAAAGTATTTCATACTATTGAGGGAGGCGCTCTCTGTTTTAGAGATGAATCTCTGTCAGGAGAAATCGCAAAACATAGAAATTTCGGTATTAGCGGTGAAGAACTTGACTGTTTCGGCACGAATGCAAAAATGAATGAGTTTCAGGCAGCCATGGGAATTTGCAACCTTAGACACATAGACGGAGAAATAGAAAGCCGCAAAGAAGCATTTTTGAGATATACCAAAAATCTCTCCGCGGTAAAAGGGCTTAAGGTTTTGACGGTAGCTGATAATTTCAAACAGAATTACTCTTACTACCCTCTGCTAATAGATCCAGATGTCTTCGGTTCCAATCGTGATGATATTATTGAAAAGCTTGCCAATGACGGCATAAGTGCAAGAAAATATTTCTATCCTTTGGTTTCTGAAAACAAAGAGTTTCACAGTGACCTCACTGTTAATACCCCCAAAGCAAAGTATTTTTCTCGTAATATTATCTGTTTGCCATTATATGCACATTTAGAAGCAGAAGATGTAGATCGCATTTGCGATATTATACTAAAATAATTTTAAGGAGTTATTTTTATGAAAGGAATTATTCTTGCAGGCGGCAAGGGTACGCGTCTCTATCCTATGACAAAAGCGGTTTCCAAGCAGCTTTTACCGATCTACGACAAGCCATTGATTTATTACCCACTTTCAATTTTACTGCTTGCCGGCATAAGAGAAATACTTATAATTTCCACACCTGAAGATACGCCTACATATGAAAAATTACTCGGTGACGGCAATAGAATCGGCGTAAAGTTTACATACAAAGTACAAGAAACGCCCCGCGGTCTTGCCGATGCATTTATCCTGGGCGAGGAATTTATCGGGGATGACAGCGTTTGCTTGATTTTAGGCGATAATGTTTTCTACGGTCAGGATATGACAAAGCTTCTCCGCCGTTCAATGGAACAGCAAACGGGCGCAGTAATCTTCGGATACCCTGTTAAAGACCCTCGCGCTTTTGGTGTCGTTGAGTTTGACGCAGACCACAATGTAATCTCTATAGAAGAAAAACCAGCAAATCCAAAATCAAATTACGCTGTCCCCGGTCTGTATTTCTATGACAACCGTGTCGTAGAAATAGCAAAAAATGTGAAACCTTCCGCAAGAGGTGAAATTGAGATCACCGCTGTAAATAATGCCTATTTGGAAATGGGTGAACTCAAGGTAACACTTCTCGGTCGCGGTATGGCATGGCTCGACACGGGAACCCCCGAGGGTATGCTCAAAGCAGCCGAATTTGTGGAAGCTGTTCAGGACAGACAAGGCTTTTATGTATCATGCATCGAAGAGATTGCATACCGACGCGGATTTATAAATGCAGAACAACTGCTTAATCTTGGCGAAGAACTGAAAATGACCGAATACGGTCAATATCTCATTTCAATTGCAGAGGAGGCCATGAAGAATGAGTAAAACAATTCTCGTTACGGGCGGTGCCGGCTTTATCGGTTCAAACTTCATATATTACATGCTGGATAAGTATCCGGATTATAAAATTCTGTGCGTTGACTGCCTTACATATGCAGGAAATATGTCGACTCTCGCAGCAGCGATGAAAAATCCTAATTTTAAGTTTTTCAAGGTCAATATCTGTGACAGAGCCGGAATTTATGAGATTTTTGAAGCAGAAAAGCCGGATATAGTCGTAAATTTCGCCGCAGAAAGTCATGTTGACCGTTCAATCGAAAACCCCGAAGTCTTCCTGCAGACAAATATCTTGGGAACTCAGGTTATGATGGACGCTTGCCGCAAATATGGAATCGAGCGCTATCATCAGGTTTCCACAGACGAAGTCTACGGTGATCTTCCCCTTGATCGCCCAGATTTGTTCTTCACCGAGGAAACTCCGATTCACACCAGCAGCCCATACAGCTCATCCAAAGCGGGAGCAGATCTGCTTGTACTCGCATACCACAGAACATTCGGTCTGCCGGTAACTATCAGCCGTTGTTCAAATAACTACGGTCCGTACCACTTCCCTGAAAAGCTTATTCCGTTAATGATAGCAAACTGCCTTAACGATAAACCGCTTCCGGTCTATGGAGAAGGTTTGAACGTCCGCGACTGGTTATATGTGGAAGATCATTGCAGTGCGATTGATTTGATTATTCACAACGGAAGAGTCGGTGAAGTTTACAATGTCGGCGGACATAATGAAATGAAAAATATCGACATTGTAAAGTTGATCTGCCAGCATCTCAATAAGCCCGAGAGCCTTATCACATACGTCACCGACCGCAAAGGTCATGACATGAGATATGCAATCGATCCCACCAAAATTCACACCGAGCTTGGTTGGCTGCCTAATACCAAATTTGCAGACGGTTTAAAAAAGACAATAGACTGGTATCTTAACAATAAGGAGTGGTGGGAAACTATCCTCTCCGGCGAATATCAGAACTATTATGACAGAATGTATAATAACAGATAAAAAGTACACTTGGGCGAAAATTTATAGTGTTAACCTATAAACATACGTTTGATAATTTTATCTACACTCACAAATCATGTGCGGAGGGCAAAGCAGTGCAAAGAATATACGGTGCTGAGTTAAAAAAACGACAGATTGAAATTCTTGATTTTGTTGCAGATTTTTGTGATAAAAATAACATTAAGTACTGGATAGACTGCGGAACCTTGATAGGTGCAGTGAGGCATAAAGGCTATATCCCTTGGGATGATGATATAGATATTGGAATGCTGCGTCCGGACTTTGAAAAATTTACGGTTTTATTTAATAAAACAAATGAGAAGTATAAATTTTACTGTATAGATAACAATTCGAAGTTTTATTATGCACACGGCAAGGTATTGGATACAGATACTGTTTTGTATGAGCCGGACAAAAGCGGTGTGAAACTTTCCATAAATATTGATGTAAAAGTTTACGATAATGTTCCAAACAAAAAAGAATGCGAACGAATGTATAAGAAACGCAATATTTATAGAGTTTTTCACATTTTAAGAGTTTTTCAAAAAACCAAGCCCCGCGGCAATATTATCAGAAGAGCTGCCGTTCACATGGGACGTATTTGCGTGTGGCTTTTTCCAGAGGACTTTTTTATAAAAAAAATTTCCATGAATGCCAAGAAACATAGTGACGAAGAATCGAATTATGTGGGAGATTTCACCTCTTTTTCAAGGCTTTTCTGTGAGAAAGATGTTTTTTCAGATTTTATCACTGCTGAATTTGAGGGAAAAGAATACAAAATTCCTATTGGATATGATAAATGGCTCAGAGCGTTTTATGGAGACTATATGCAGTTACCGCCGGAGAACAAGCGTGTTACTCATCATAGATTTGAAGCCTACATAAAAGACTAAGGCACTATATGAAAATTTACAAACAAAGGGATGATCGAAATGAGTTTATTTAGCAACAAAACATTGCTCATCACCGGCGGAACCGGTTCATTCGGAAACGCCGTACTTAACAGGTTCCTTAACACCGATATCGGTGAGATACGCATATTCTCTCGCGATGAGAAGAAGCAGGATGATATGCGTCACGAATTTCAGGTAAAAATGCCGGATGTGGCTGACAAAATCAAATTCTATATCGGTGATGTCCGCGATATTGCCTCTGTGAGAAATGCAATGCATGGTGTTGACTACATATTCCATGCCGCGGCTCTCAAGCAGGTGCCGTCATGCGAATTTTTCCCGATTGAAGCGGTAAAAACCAATGTCATCGGAACAGAGAATGTTCTCACAGCCGCAATTGATGCAGGTGTCAAAAACATCGTTTGCCTTTCAACCGATAAGGCGGCATACCCTGTAAACGCCATGGGTACTTCCAAGGCAATGATGGAAAAGGTAATCGTTGCAAAATCGCGTACGGTTTCCCCGGACAAGACAAAAATTTGCTGCACACGTTACGGTAACGTAATGTGCTCACGCGGCTCTGTTATTCCGCTTTGGATCGATCAGATCAAAAACGGTTCACCTATCACTATTACTGACGGCAGTATGACTCGTTTTATCATGTCGCTTGATGAAGCCGTAGACCTCGTACTCTTCGCGTTTGAGCACGGCGAAAGCGGTGATATCCTCGTTCAGAAAGCCCCGGCTTGCACAATTCAGACTCAGGCAGAGGCTGTATGTGAGCTGTTCGGCGGCGACAAGAGCACTATCAAAGTAATCGGTATACGCCATGGCGAGAAGATGTATGAAACCCTTCTTACCAATGAAGAATGCTCTAACGCCGTTGACATGGGCAACTTCTACCGCGTACCCGCGGACAAGCGTGGACTTAACTACGACAAATATTTCAAAGACGGCGATACCGAGCGCAATCCTCTGACCGAATTTAATTCAAATAACACAGACCTACTCTCTGTTGAAGCGGTCAAAGAGAAACTTCTCACACTCGAATATATCCGCGGCGAGCTTGACGCCATGGGAATAAAATATTGAGGTGAAATTATGTTTGAAAATGTAAAATGGCAGGAAAACGGCAAGCTGAAGCTGCTTATAATCGTCGGAACAAGACCCGAGATAATCCGCCTTGCCGCAGTTATAAACAAGTGCCGTATCTACTTTGACACAATTCTCGCTCACACGGGACAGAACTATGACTACAACTTAAACGGTGTATTTTTCAAAGATCTGAAGCTTGCAGAGCCGGAAGTATACCTCGACGCCGTTGGCGCGGATCTTGGCGAAACTTGCGGCAACATCATAGCAAAAAGCTATAAGCTTATGGCAGAGATACAGCCGGATGCAGTTTTGGTTCTCGGTGACACCAACTCGTGTCTTTCCGTTATCGGTGCAAAGCGTCTGCACATTCCGATATTCCACATGGAAGCCGGTAACCGTTGCAAGGACGAGTGTCTGCCCGAGGAAACCAACCGTCGTATTGTTGATATTATCAGTGACGTAAATATGGCATATTCCGAGCACGCGCGCCGCTATCTCGCGGATTGCGGTCTGCCCAAAGAGCGTACCTATGTCACCGGTTCCCCGATGGCAGAGGTGCTTCACAATAATCTTGCTGACATCGAAGCAAGCGATATTCATGCGCGCCTTGGTCTTACCAAGGGCAAGTATATCCTGCTTTCCGCGCACCGCGAAGAAAATATCGACACCGAAAAGAATTTCGTCAGCCTTTTCACGGCAATAAATAAAATGGCAGAGAAATACGATCTTCCGATTCTCTATTCCTGCCACCCAAGAAGCAGAAAAAGACTTGAAGCATCCGGCTTTAAGCTTGATCGTCGCGTAATACAGCACGAGCCGCTCGGTTTCCACGACTATAACTGTTTGCAGATGAATGCGTTTGCGGTTGTTTCCGACAGCGGAACGCTTCCCGAGGAATCAAGCTTTTTCACAAGCATCGGAAAGCCCTTCCCTGCGATCTGCATCCGCACATCAACCGAACGCCCAGAGGCACTTGACAAAGCATGCTTCATCCTCGCCGGAATTGACGAAGGTAGCCTTTTACAAGCAGTTGACACGGCTGTAACCATGAATCAGAACGGTGACTACGGTATTGCCGTACCCGATTACATCGAGGAAAATGTATCCACCAAGGTTGTTAAAATCATCCAGTCCTATACCGGCGTGGTAAATAAGATGGTTTGGAGAAAATTCTGATGAATATACTTGTAACCGGAGCCAAGGGATTTGTCGGCAAAAATCTTGTCGCAAATCTCGAAAATATAAGGCAAAACAAAAACCGCACACGCCCGAATATACATATTGACGAGATATTCTCTTACGACATAGACTCCACCACCGAGGAGCTTGATACATACTGCAAAAATGCGGATTTTGTCATAAACCTTGCAGGCGTCAACCGTCCGCAAAATCCCGAGGAATTTATGCTCGGCAACTTCGGCTTTGCCTCGACACTTCTTGATACACTCAAAAAGCACAACAACGCATGCCCTATCGTGCTCTCAAGCTCCATTCAGGCAACGCTTATCGGCAGATATGACAGCGACTACGGTCGCAGTAAAAAAGCGGGCGAAGAACTTTTCTTTGATTATGCGAAAGAAACCGGTGCCAAGGTGCTTGTCTACCGCTTCCCGAATCTTTTCGGAAAGTGGTGCAGACCAAACTACAACTCCGCTGTGGCAACCTTCTGCAACAACATCGCAAACGACCTGCCTATCACCGTAAACGATCCAAGTGTACAGCTCGAGCTTCTTTACATCGACGACCTTATCGAGGAAATGCTCGATGCGCTTGAAGGTAGGGAGCATCGCTGTGAGTTTGACGGCGTAAACACAGTTATCACGGAAAACGGCAAATACTGTGCCGCGCCGGTTACTCATAAGGTAACGCTGGGCGAAATCGTGGAACTGCTTGAGTCCTTCAAGGCTCAGCCGCAGACGCTTATAATGCCTGAAATTCCCGAGGGCAGCTTTGCGAAGAAGCTTTATTCCACATATCTTTCATATCTTCCGAAAGATAAAGCGATATTCCCTCTCAAAATGAACTGCGATGACCGCGGAAGCTTCACAGAGCTTCTGAAAACAAAGAACTGCGGTCAGTTCAGCGTAAACATTTCAAAGCCTGGCATTACCAAGGGACAGCACTGGCACAATACGAAATGGGAATTTTTCATCGTAGTCGCGGGCCACGGGCTTATACAGCAGCGCAAGATCGGCTCAGATGAAATCCTCAATTTTGAAGTAACCGGCGAAGATATCAAAGCAATTCACATGCTACCGGGATATACGCACAATATTATTAATCTCAGCGATACGGAAAATCTTGTAACCGTGATGTGGGCAAACGAGCAGTTTGATCCAGGTCATCCTGATACTTTCGGTGAGAGCGTATGAATTTAAAGCAGCTTAAATATGTCCTTGTTCTCTCCAAGGAAGGAAACTTTTCAAAAGCCGCGGATGCGCTCAACATCACTCAGCCCTCTCTGTCCCAGTATATAAAGAAAATCGAAAAAGAGCTCGGAACAGAGTTGTTTGAACGCACATCCCAAGATGTGCGGCTTACCGATGCCGGGCGCGTGTATGTTGAAACGGGTAAGCGGATATTGGATCTCGAACACTGCATGAACGCAAAGCTTCTGGATATTTCCGAGAACAAGTACGGATCGCTTACAATAGGTACTTCTCCCTTCCGCAGTGCGTCCATGATGCCAACTGTTGCGAAGTTATTCAAAGAACAGTACCCGGCAATGCATCTCGTTATCGAGGAAATGGATACATACGACCTGCTTGAGAATACACAGCGCGGTATGTTCGATTTTGCCATAACTCTTTCACCGGTTGATGAGCATCTTTTCTCATATGAAAAAATATGCGAGGAAGAACTTGTTTTGGCTATACCTGCATCATATGGGGAGCTTGACTGTGTACAGCTGCCAAACAGGAAATACGGTGCAATCCAAGCCGAACAGATAAGCGGGATGAGCTTTGTTATGATAACGCAGGCTCAGATCATGCAAAAGGCGCTTAATAACCTATGTCTTGATTGTGATATCAACATCAGAACGGCGGCCGTTGTAAAAAGCCTTGAAGCGCAGATTGCTATGGTTAAAGAAGGCGTTGGAGTTGCACTTGTACCAACCGGAATTGAACGCTTCTGCGCAGCAGATCAGGTAAAATTCTATTCATTCGTGCAAGAGCTTCCAAAACGCGAGGTTATTGCCATGTGGCCCAAAGACAGATATCTCTCAAATGTTGCCAAAGAGCTTATCGACGTGATTAAAAAAATAAATACTTACGATCTTGACAATATTTAAAAACAATGGTATAATATATGCGCAAGTAAAAAATCAATCGGTAATTTACCGTTGATTTTTTACCGTCAGATATAATCAAATGATTATAAATCGCATAATCTTGTGACACGTATATAATTTTAATTTTGGAGGTAAAGTCATGCCATCAGCGCTTATCTATCTTGGAATCATGCTCGCGGTTATTGTGGTGTGGTTCGTGATTCTGAAAAGACCGGTTTATGAATCAGTTCTTATAAGTTTCATAATCCTGCTCACAGTAACCGGTAAGTGGGCAAATGTGGGAACCTATATACACAACAGCCTATCCACATCTCTGCTCTACTCAATGGTAGCTTTCGTCGCAATGTCAATTATTTTAACAAAAACAAAAATTATCGACAGCTGTCTTGACATTATTCTTGCCCTGCTCGGACGCATTCCCGGAGGTGCAGGATACGTAGCTGTTATAGCATCAAGCTTTATGGGCGCTCTCTCCGGAAGTGGCCCCGGCAACGTTATGGCAACCGGCGCTATAACAGTTCCTGCCATGAAAAAAACCGGTTATCCCCCTGAGCTTGCCGCAAACATCGTGAGCAACGCAAGCTATATGGGAAATATGATCCCCCCCTCTTCCAATATCGTTGCAGCACTCGGCGCATTTACCGCGCTCTACCCGCTCTCGAACATGACCACCGGTCGATTTTGGATAGTTCTTTGGGGAATCTCACTGTGGTTTATATTCCAGAGACTTTTAATGGTATTTCTTTTCTGCAAATACTATAAGGTGAAGGCAATGCCTGAAGAAGATATTCCAAACCTTAAAGAATCACTGAAAAACGGTTGGCAAGGCCTTCTGCTTCCCGTCATAATTCTCCTGCCGTTTATCCTCGACTCCACGCTGCCAGATGTATTCGCGGCGCGTCTTGGTGCGGACGGTGCGAAAGCATTTTCAAAAAGTGTGCTTTTGTTCGTCCCCGGCATCGCCACAATTTTCACTTGCCTCATTATCAAAGATAGGAAAATTGTTACCCCACACAACATCGCAAAAATGTTTGCTAAAGGCATCAAGACCATAGCTCCCGCTATCGGTGTCTGCGTTTTCGGCTACATGATTGGTGAGTTGTTCGCAGACCTCAACGTTGCCGATGATATGACTCAATTTATCACCGGAATAAACTTTGGCAAGTTCGGACTTATTATCTTCATTTCCCTTCTTACCTGCTTCCTTGGAATGGTAATTCCCGGTTCTTCACTCGTCGTTATTTTCGGCCCTGTGTTTATCACAACACTCGCTTCCGTTGGCGTTGATCCCATACTTGCGGCAGCTATGCTTCCCTGCATCTGCGGAGTTATGTGCGGTATCACACCGCCTCTCGGACTTGGTATGTACGCCGGAATGTCGCTCGCCGAATCGGATTTCAACAAAACATTCAAAAATAATCTCTGGTGGGTTGCAACCCAGTTTATCATGGAAGTAGTAGTTCTCATGGGCTGGCTGCCGATACTCGGTCTTTGATAGGAGGACAGCATAATGAAAAACAAACTCAAGAAAATATCCGAAATTTTCAAAATAATCTTCGGTTACTCAATAATGATAACTCTGTTCGCAGGTGGACTCACATTTTTCGGATATGTTGCAGCGTTTATAGCCGGTGGAGATATAGCAATAACTATATGTGATATCATTTATAAGCGCATAGTTCCCGTAATAATCTACGCAAGCACAGTTACGGTGCTTTTCGGTCTGCTCACAATGTATTTAGCGGGAGAATTTGCCTTGACCGCGGGCAGCAAAAAAGATAAAGCAAGCGGCAAATAATTTTTGTATTCTTGACAATATCCTTAAAGAATGATATAATATATGTACATATAAATATATAAGGATGCAAAACAATGACACTCAATTACAATAAAAAGCTGAGCAAGCTTGCAACAAATTCAAGTCTTGCCCAGTCAGCAATCCCCGTGATTGTGTGCGATGAAAAACTTCTTATCTGTATGATCAGCTATGGAGCAAGAAAGCTGTGTTTTCCCATGCAGCTCGGGAAAAATATGTTGCCCTTGTTCCCGAAGAATATCCAACAGCAACTTATTGATACCAACTCCGATGTGCTCATCACAGAATTGGTGCGAGGTTATGACTGCTCAACTGCACTCATAGTTACCGATACAGTGAACTCCGAAAAATATCACGCTATCGTAATCCTTCCCCAGATAATGTTCAGCAATGCAAGTATCCCATGGTACATCGACTCCGCATTTGTTAATCTCAAAGCGGCTATATATGAGCTTATATCCTCACAGCGCATTGATACGCCACGGCTTGACGTGTGCTGCACACGCTTATCAACGCTCTTTTCGTTTTTGCGTGAACCGTATGCAAGCGTTGTATCAAGCCGATATGCGTCCCCGAATATTTACAGACAGCTTAATATAGTTGTTAATGAAACCGCTGCTGCTTTTGCAAGTATCAAATGCACTCTCACGGCTGAATATTCTGAAGATGTTTCATTTACAACACCCACCCATCCAAGATACGTAACAATTCTTTCAACAACTCTGCTCTCTCTGCTTATACTCTCATCGGCGGATGCAAGCGTATGCTTTCGCACAGATATAACAAAAGGTGAAAAAGGAACCCTGACTTTCTCACATTCGATTGTCACAGAGCTTGTTAAGGATTCTCCAATTGACGATATCGACACACTTCGGCATCGGCTCGTTTATTTGGCTCCCGAGCTTGCGGCAATACAGGACCTTGCAAAGCGTCTTAATATACCGCTGTCCTGCAAGACGAACGGTGATGAATTCACTGTCACATACAGTATTCCGATATGTACGGTGGGCGCGGTAACCTTTCACGAATCAGATATTGATGAGTCCGTACGCGTGCGAAACCTAGTCTTGGCACTTATCTCCGACTTTACGTATAATGAAAAAACGCAAAAAATACATAAAAAACATCCCATGACTTAAAATCATGGGATGTTTTATTTTCTTATGCGTACATTATCTGAAGTCCACAGTAACTTCGGTAATTCTCGGTGTGCCGCATCCGCACTTGGCGGTGAGTGCCAGGCGATACTGCATATATCCGTGAAGCGAGAGAAGCTCAAGCGTGTCGCCGCTCTCGAAGTTGCCCTGCCACGGGGAGTTTTCAAGCGCCTCGGGAGAGTGTGCACAGCGCACCTGCATGGTCACCTTTGTTGCGGGACCGTTCTCTGCAGTCCACGATACCTTGGTGGGAACAGAACCCTTCGGGATCTCATAAGCCTCGGAGTAATAGTACTCACTGTCGCCTCTGTCCATTATGTTGCCGATATCGACCGAGCACATTCCGTGAGGTCCTTTTGTCGGGAGCTTGGTGTATCTCTGATCGTTGATTCCGTCGGGACCGCCCCAGTAGATGAATGAGTCGCAGACGTGATGTCCTTCCTTCTTGTGGCTTGCAATAGCGAGGTCAATATATCCGTCGCCATTGAAGTCCGCCGCCATGCATCCGCATCCGGAATTGTTGGAAAGACGCTGTTTATTCTCGAAATGGAACGCGCCGTCATCCGAACCGAAGTAGATATACGAATCAAGATCACGCTTTCTTCCGTTATTGTATGCGGTTCCGTAGATGTCAAGCTTGCCGTCGTTGTTGAGGTCGCCTATCGTGGTAAGATTGCACGCCGCATCAACAACAATCTCGCTCTTGCGGTTCTCGCTGTAGCCGTTAGGGCCGCCCCAGTAGACAACATATCCGCCGCGCTCTGTGGGATGCGAATATTCGGCTATACGGTGAATACCGATAACGAGGTCAAGGTATCCGTCACCGTTAAGGTCAGCCGCATTTGCGCTTCCCGAACCACCGGTAGCAAGCCACTGCGCTCGCTCAACGCTGAAGCCTTCGGGACCGCCCCAAAGGATAACCGAGCGTTCACTCGCAATCTGAGTTACGAATACGTCAAGCCATCCGTCGCCATTGAAGTCCGCCGCCAAGAGCCAACGCGGTTCACCAAACTCGGAGATAAGCTTTCTCTCCTCGGGTGTCCAATCAGGATCGTGATCCTCACCTTCCCAGAGGAAAGGAGAGAACTTCTCCGGCTCCGGACCGAAAGTGATTCGCTTGGGCTCCTCCGGCCAACCGTTAGGACCGCCTTCAAAGAGGTAGAGCTGTCTGTTATGTATACCCGAGAACATAATATCAATATATCCGCTCTTTCTGAAGTCGCCGAGAGCGCATCCGTGTGCGAGGAGGGATTTCAGAATAGTTTTATTGTTCTTATCAAATTCGCCGTCCTTGTTCCAGTAAACGAACGAACCGATACATTTGTCGGGAGCATTCTCGCCGCAGTTTACAACGAGCACATCGGGCTTGCCGTCATCGTTGAAGTCGCAGGAGATAGTGTCAACCGCCGAAAGTCCGGGGAGTCTGAGGCAGTTATCCGTACTGTAGTCACCCTTGGCATTTCCGAGGAATATTTCAACGTCCACAAAGCCCTGCGCACAGCAGCCCTCGTTGTTTACAAGAACCGTCTGTATTCTGCCGTCAGTGTAGGTTTTTCCGGGGATGATTCTTGTTGCGTTGAGAGTGAGAAGATTATGCTCATTCTTTGGAGTGCCGTTCTTATCAAAGCTGAAAACAGCGGAGGTTACGTTAAGATCGTTTCTGGTTTCGCCCTGGGTAACGAAGAGGAGATTTCCGCCATTCTTCTCGGCAGGCGAAATCGTGAGTGTTTTCGCATTTCTGGTCGGGATGCGTGTAGCCTTATCGAGTGAATATCCCTCACTCTGCCAAAGGATAACGAGATCGTCGGTTTCGCGCACACTTGTGGAAACGGCGAAAACAAGATCGGTATCTCCGCAGTTCTTAAGGTCACCCGCCGCAGCATAGGTTATGCCGCCATAGGAGAACTTGTTTCTGTAGTGCTTGATCTCTGCGGGATCATACAGATTGAAGCGGAATTCTTCATGGGGCTGTCTGCTCTCATCAAAGCTTTCGAGAACAGCAATATTTTCAACCTCAACGCGGAAGGTCATAACCTTGCCGCCAAGCTTGATGGTGCAGCATCTCCACGGAACCCATCTTGCCTTTTTTCTGCCGGCAGTAGTGGAGGAGGAGCGTCTGTCCTGATTTGCGAGAGGAGTACCGAAATCGGTCTTGCGCTCGATGTTGATACCGTCCTCGCCGCCCCAGTAAACTGTGAGGTCGCCCTTTGCGGCATTCATAACATAAAGGTCGTCATATCCGTCGCCGTCGATGTCGTCAACCGCAATGGAAAGTGCCGGGATGTCAAGCTCGGTGAAATAGCTTGCCTCAACACCGAGATGAGTCTGATAAAATATACGAATCTTGTCGGAGCTTATAAACACGGGAGCGATTTTGCCATCGCCCTTGAAGTCACCGGCAGCAACGCCTACGGAATTCGGAGCACGAAGTGTCATTTTATATTTTTCGGTAAGTCCCATTTCGCTTCCGAAATAGATCACGCCGGAGGTTTCAGCATGCACACCGTTGTGCTGACAGCAAACTATAAGATCCTCTGTACCGTCACCGGTGAGATCTGCGAAAACCGCATCAAATGTGCCCTCGGTAGGAAGCTCAAGCGGCTTCTTTTGTCCGAGCGTATCGAGAACGTAAAGGGGAGGTCTTTCATCCATCGTGTGGCTATTGGATATCGGAATATCCGGATAACCGTCCGAGTTAAAGTCATAGTTGAAAATTCTCTGAAGAACGCCGTTTGCGGAAACGTAGATATTCTGTCCGCCATTTCCAAACGTTCCCTTCATAAAACCGTCAAATCCTGATTTTTTCCACTGAGTGCCCATATTAGCCTCCAAAAATAAACTTTGATTCTTTATAAATTTACGGTTGTCTAAAAATTGTTCGCAACACTTATAAGTATAACAGCAATTTGAGATTTGTCAAGTGGTTCTACGAAAAACAAATACACTTTTTGCGCTAAAAAGGGACTTGAGATAACTCAAGTCCCTCGAATATTACATTATAAATTGAAGTACTTATCATACTCTGCGGGATGAGGAATAGCCGCAAGTGCTCTGCACTCCTCGCGCTTTGTCTTGATAAAGTTCTTGATAAGTTCTTCGGGGAATACGCCGCCTGCGGTAAGGTAGTCGTGATCCTTCTCGAGTGCGTCAAGTGCCGCATCAAGAGATGTGGGAAGTCCCTGAAGCTTTGCCTTCTCCTCCTCGGGGAGGTGATAGAGGTTAACGTCATACGGACCCCATCCGTTTGCATGAGGATCGATCTTATTCTTAACGCCGTCAAGACCTGCCATGAGGATTGCCGCATAGCAGAAGTAGGGGTTACATGTTGCATCGGGATTGCGAAGCTCGAAGCGACGCTTCTCGGGAGTCTTTGCGTAAGCGGGGATACGGATTACCGCACTGCGGTTGGAGGTTGCGTAACCAACGGTTACGGGAGCCTCGAATCCGGGAACAAGACGCTTGAAGGAGTTGGTGCTGGGGTTGGTAAGAGCACAGAGAGATGCAATGTGCTTTAAAAGTCCGCCCATGAAGTAGTGTGCGGTTTCGCT
>JAZTXD010000038.1:0-14219 GCA_045636265.1 Candidatus Flemingiibacterium sp. | reverse complement strand
GCAAAGACTATCGCAAATAAGAAGAAGTAAGGAGTGAACTAAGATGGCAAAAGCTGCTAAGAAGGTTATTAAGAAGCGCCGCGAACGCAAGAACATCGAAAAGGGTGCTGCACATATTCGCGCAACCTTCAATAACACTATTGTTACCATTACCGACGTTGCCGGTAACGCTGTATCGTGGGCATCCGCGGGCGAGCTTGGATTCAAGGGTTCCAGAAAATCCACTCCTTACGCTGCTCAGATGGCATCCGAAACCGCTGCTAAGGCGGCTATGGAACACGGTATGAAGACCGTTGAGGTTTATGTTAAGGGTCCCGGCGCTGGTCGTGAGTCCGCAATCCGCGCACTCCAGGCTACCGGTCTTGACATCAGCCTTATCAAGGACGTAACTCCCATTCCTCACAATGGCTGCCGTCCTCCCAAGCGCAGAAGAGTTTAATTTTTAGGAGGAAACAAAAATGGCAAGATATACAGGTTCCTCGTGCAAGCTGTGCCGCAGAGAAGGCATGAAGCTCTTTTTGAAGGGCGACCGTTGCCTTTCCAGCAAGTGCGCTATCACCGCGAGAGGTACTGCTCCCGGTCAGCACGGCGCTGCTAAGAAGAAGATGTCCGAGTATGGCACACAGATGCGCGAAAAGCAGAAGGCTAAGAGATACTACGGCGTTCCTGAGAAGCAGTTCAGAAACTACTTCACTATCGCAGACAAGAAGGAAGGCATGACCGGTGAGAACCTTCTCACTATTCTTGAGCTTCGTCTTGACAACGCTGTTTACAGAATGGGTATGGCAGAGAGCCACAAGGAAGCTCGTCAGCTCGTTCGTCACAACCACTTCAGACTCAACGGCAAGAAGGTTAACATTCCTTCCATCCTCGTTAAGGTGGGCGACGTTATCACCGTAAGCGAGAACAGCCGTCAGTCCGAAAAGATCAAGAGTCTTATCGAGTCTATGCAGACAAAGCTTACTCCCAAGTGGCTTGAAGTAGATAAGGAAAACGTTACTGCAAAGGTAATTGCTACTCCTGACCGCGAGGACGTTGATCTTCCTCTCGAGGAGCAGCTCATTGTCGAGTTGTATTCCAAGTAATAACAGCCTCCGATATACCCAGTACGTTTTTAAGGCTGTGTTTATATTCATAGGAGGGTTATTGAATGATAGAAATAGAGAAGCCTAATATAGCAACTGTTAGCTTAAGCGAAGACGGAAAGTACGGAAAGTTCGTAGTTGAGCCTCTTGAGCGTGGCTACGGCACAACGCTCGGTAACTCCCTGCGCCGTGTACTTTTAAGCTCACTTCCCGGTGTCGCAGTTGTAAGTATCAAGATTGATGGCGTTCTTCATGAGATATCCACTATCCCCGGTGTTAAGGAGGATGTGACCGAGATTGTTCTCAACGTAAAGGGCATCACCGCAAAGCTTCATACTAACGGTCCCAAAACTGTTACTATTGATGTTAACGGTCAGTGCGATGTTACCGCTGGTGACATCAAGCAGGATGCTGACATTGAGATCCTCGATCCCACTCACCACATCGCTACCGTAAGCGAGGGTACACGCTTCTACATGGAGCTTACCTTTGATCACGGCAGAGGATATGTTTCCCAGGAAAAGAACAAGCAGAATACTCCGTCAGTCATCGGTCTTATCTACACCGACTCGATCTATACTCCCGTGTACAACGTAAACTACACTGTTGAGAATACCCGTGTTGGAAGCAACACCGATTACGACAAGTTAACATTTGAGGTCACCACAAACGGAACGATCTCAGCTAAAGAAGCTGTCTCACTTGGCGCCAAGATACTCAACGAGCATCTCAACCTCTTTGTCGATCTCTCTGATGAGGCAAAGAAGGCAGAAATCATGGTTGAGCGTGATGAAACTAAGAAGGAAAAAGTTCTTGAGATGACCATTGAGGAGCTTGACATGTCGGTTCGTAGCTTCAACTGCTTGAAGCGTGCCGGCATTGACACGGTTGAAGACCTTATCAACCGTACTGAGGAGGACATGATAAAGGTCCGCAACCTCGGTAAGAAATCGCTTGAAGAAGTAATCCACAAGTTACATTCTTTGGGCCTTGATCTGAAGAAAGAGGAAGAATAAAATCGAAAGCGGAGCTTTCGATGAGCGAGCTTAAGGCTTAATTGGCTCCGCCGATTATTTCGCTGGCGCGAAAATCGCCTTAATCTCGACATGATACCTTCGATTTTGATTTATTCATCCAAATTCATATTCTACTAAACCGTAAAAGGAGGGAATTCAAATGCCCGGAACCAGAAAACTCGGCAGAACTACCGCGCACAGAAAGGCAATGCACAGAGGCATGGTAACTTATCTGCTTGAAAATGGCTCTATCGAAACCACCTTGACCCGTGCCAAGGAGGTACGTGCACTTGCTGAAAAGATGATTACCCTCGGCAAGAAGAACACTCTCGCATCCCGCCGTGCAGCACTTGCTTTCATCACAAAGGAAGATGTTGTTAAGAAGCTTTTTGATGTTATCGCTCCCGATTACGCTGATGTAAACGGTGGTTATACACAGATTTATAAGCTCGGTCCGCGCAGAGGTGACGCTGCCGAAATGGCACTCATCAAGCTCACCAAGTATGAGCTCGTAAAGGCTGAAGAAACCAAGAAGGCTGCTAAGGCTGAAAAAGCTGAGGACGCTGAATAATTTCTTTGCATAAGTAAAGCACCCATCGCTTACGCGATGGGTGCTTTTGTCCCCTATCGCGTAAGCGATGGGTGCTTTTTCATATAAAGGTAATCATCGCAGAAAATTTGCGATGATCAAGTGTTTCTCTTCGGATTGTCCGTAAGCCCAAGAAGATAATCAACTGAAACGGCGTAGTAATCTGCAAGCTTGATCAGTACTTCGATTGGAGGCGTACGTATACCTCTTTCATACTGTGAATATGTGTTTTGCTTTATGTGAAGATAATTTGCCAGTATTTCTTGCTTTAGATCTGCATCTTCGCGAAGATCTCGCATGCGAAGTCTCATAAAATCACCTTTGGTCCTTCTCCACATTGTGAAGAAGGACATTTTTATCTGAAATCAAACCGTTCACCGAGTATTTCGGTGCTTACTTTGCCTGCGAACATCTCCGCCAGCTTATCTGAAAATTCATTGTATCGCGCGGATTTGACTGCAAGGCGAAGTGTAACATTTGTGCCGAAGTCTGTTGCATCCGTTATGATGCCGAAACGGGGGAACTCATACTCGAGCTTCTGATATGCCGCGTAATCGCATACCACGCGGAACTCCGTGTAGTTCTCATACGTGACTATGTGCGCCGCATCGAGCGCGATTTTTGCTCCGTTGGCGTACGCCCTGACAAGACCGCCTGCTCCGAGAAGAATACCGCCAAAGTAGCGTGTGACGACTACACAGCAGTCGTCCGCGCCGCTTTTTTTGATCACGTCGAGTATGGGGACACCTGCCGTGCCCTGCGGTTCGCCGTCATCCGAATATCTCGCGATTCCGCCGCCGTTCAGCTGGTACGCATAGCAATTGTGTCTGGCGTCCGAATGCTTTTTGCGTATGCGTGCGATAAACTCTATCGCCTCTTCCTCGGTTTTGACGGGGCAAGCGTAGCCGATGAAGACCGACTTTTTCTCTGTGAACTCCGCAGAGGCTTCCTTCTCAAGTGTTGTGTATGTCTTCGGAGCCTCGACCTCGGGCAGATCAATATTCTTCGTCTTCTTCGCCATCTGTTTCACCGTCTTTCTTCACACGGTAACGGTCATACTGACCGCGCGTTTTTGCATCCACAGTCGCGCGGACGGTTACGTTCTCGCTTCCGTAGTCAACATCGATGATCTCCGCCGAAGCGTAAAGGCGGTTGACGATACCCGCATCGGAGTTCGGGATGATGAACGTTTCCTCCGATTTGCCGTTCTGAACCATTGCTTCAAGCTTTGCAACCAGCTCATCCAGTCCCTCGCCGGTGAGCGCGGACACCGCAACGGAGTTTTTATCGGGATCGATTGCGATATGGCCAAATCCCGTTTCGGCGCGGTCACACTTGTTGTAAACGTAAAGTGTGGGCTTTGCGGTGGTATATCCGGCTTGTTCGTTAAGCTCTGCGAGGAGCTTTTCTGTTACCGCAAGCTGGCTTTCTGCTTCGGGATCGGATGCGTCTATAACTATGAGGATAATATCCGCCCAAACCGCCTCGTCAAGCGTAGATTTGAACGCCTTTATAAGGTGGTGGGGGAGATTTCTTATGAACCCTACGGTGTCGGTAAGCAGTATCTCAACGCCGCAGGGAAGCGCGAATTTGCGCGTGGTGGTGTCAAGCGTTGCGAAGAGCTTGTCTTCCGCGAGTATGCCGGCATCGGTCAGCTTATTGAGGAGTGTGGACTTGCCGGCATTCGTATAGCCGACGATTGAAACCTTGGTGATGCCCGAACGCTCACGCGCTTTGCGCTTGGTAAGGCGACTGCGCTCAAGGTCTGCAAGCTCGGAGAGAAGCTGTTCCTCTCGGCGGTGCAGGTGACGTCTGTCGCTCTCAAGCTTTGACTCACCGGGCCCTCGTGTACCGATACCGCCGCCAAGACGGGACAACTCGGTGCCCTTACCGACAAGGCGGGGCAGGGTATATTTAAGCTGCGCAAGCTCGACCTGAAGCTTACCTTCGCCGGATGTTGCGTGCAGTGCGAAAATATCAAGTATGAGCATCGAGCGGTCGAGGACGCGGACGTCGCAGTCGATGCCGTCTTCGATGTTGCGTATCTGCATTGGCGAGAGGTCAAGGTCGAACACGACCAGGTGTATATCGTTAGCCTTGCACAGATCGGACAGCTCCTCAAGCTTACCGCTTCCGATGCAAGTACGGTGGTTCGGCGAATCGAGCGACTGCACCATTTTGGCGAACACGCTTCCGCCGGCGGTGTCGAGCAGTCTTTCAAGCTCGGCAAGTGAGGTTTCACATTCGCCGTCAGCCATTTTATCTGTATTGACCGCGACAAGCACGGCTCTTTCGAAATCTTCCATTTTTGTACCTCTATTATATAAGGGAGTACGGTCGCTTTTTGTCGCACATCGCCTGCCGCGATGTGCTGAAGCTTCCGCAAAAAACTTTATTGGGTGCTTCGCTTACGAAACGAAAAAGGGGTATGAAGCTGCCAAAAGACGCTTCATACCCCCATTTAACGAAATTAAATTATTTCGCCTGTTCAAGACGCTTCTTGAACTTATCTACACGACCACCTGCATCAACAAGCTTCTGCTTGCCGGTGAAGAAAGGATGGCACTTAGAGCAAATTTCAACTTTCATATCGCCCTTGGTAGAACGGGTTACAACGGTTTCGCCGCAAGCGCACTTAATTGTAACTTCATTGTATTCGGGATGGATTCCTGCTTTCATGATAAACACCTCTCATAAAATATTTGTATGGATTTTGCCATACGGTTTATATCATACACCATAGTATAACATATTTTAAGAATAATTGCAATAGTTTTTTGCAAAAAAGTTGCACAATTTTTGAAAATCAATCACAGTTTATGCTGTGATAAGCGTTTGTGTATATGCGCGGCACACGTGCTGATACGGCGCACACCAGTTCGTAGGATATAGTGCCAATCATATCGGCAAGGCGGTCTGCTCTTACCCGTTCGTCAGCGCCCATAAGCGTTGCCACGGAGCCAACTGTCGCCGAGGGGATATCTGTGACATCCACCATCATCTGATCCATGCAGATGCGGCCGAGAATAGGTGCGTACTTATCGTCGATTATAACGCCGGCTTTGTTTGAAAGCAGACGCGGATAGCCGTCCGCGTAACCGACCGGGATAGTTGCAACGCGCGTCGGTTTATCGGTGACATACGTGTGTCCGTAGCTTATTCCCATGCCTGCATCGAGCGTTTTTATGTTGGTTACACGCGCACGAAGTGCCATTGCCGGCTTCAGCGACAGCGTGCGGTCAACTTCGTCTGACGGATAATATCCGTACAGACTGATTCCATAGCGCGCAAGGTCATATTTGTTTGTGAATTCGGGTTCCGTAAGCGCTGCGCTGTTGCATATACTGCGGTATTTCGGTATTATGCCGCGTGAGGCGAGCGCATCGCAGAATTTTTGAAAGCGCTCGGTTTGAAGAAGCGCGGAGCTTTTGTCCGTCATATCTGCGCATGCGTAGTGGGTGAATATTCCATCGATATTTATGCCGGGAAGCTTTGCGATTCCTTCTGCGATATCAAGTCCCTCGCACGTTTTTTCATCGGAGGTACACTCAATTCCGATGCGCGACATTCCCGTGTCGAGTGCGAGAAAGACGTTTGCGGCAGTGCTGTTTGAAAGCGCGGATTCCGAAAGGATCTTTGCGCTCTCCAAATGAAAAACTGTGGGGATGATGTTTTTGTGCTTTGTAAGCTTTGGATAGAGGGAAGGGTGAATTTCGCTGAGTATGAGGATATCCGAGGATATTCCGTTATCAACGAGCTCCATTGCTTCCGGAAAGGTTGCAACGGCGAAAAAGTCCGCGCCGCATACGCTATTAAGCTCCTTGGCAACCTCTACGGCACCGTGACCGTAGGCGTTTGCCTTGATGACCGCCACCATTTTAGCGCTGTGTGATGCGGCATGATTAGCTGCGGCACTGTAGTTCTGACGTATAGCCGCAAGGTCGATCTCCGCCCAGGCGCGTGTCATTTTTATATCTGTTCTCATGATATGCGAAGCACTTCCTTTAAAATCTCAAATACACCTGACTATTATATTCAAGCACGGTGAATTTTATTCTCCGAATACGTCAGCCCACTGGCGCTTTGCAAACTCATAGTGCGCCTCGGGGAGAAAATGTATTCCGTCCTCGGCGAAAACGCCGTGGAGCCTCGGGGTATCGTTGTAAAGCTCGGTTTGACGCAGGTCAATGATGCGGCAATCCGAAAGCGTGTGTCTGAACTTGTCGAATATGACGTTCATACAGTCAATTCGCTCTTTCTGGAAGTTTTCGGTGAGCGGCTGGTAGAGATAGAACGGGATGCCTTTGCCCGTGGCATCGCTTCCGAGCGCCGTGAAAAATCCCCAGAAAATATTTTTGAAGTTTGCTTCAGCTTCCTCCAGCGCCTTTCGTCCGGTGAAGCATTCGCTCTCCCACTGATTCCAGTGAAGACCGATAACCTGCGGCTTTTTGCCTGCCGCCAAAAGATTCATGGTGGCAAGCGAGAGAATTTCCGTGGTCAGCGGATAGAGCGAAATATCGCACGTTCCGAGCGGTCCGGGCTTTATTATTGGCTGGCGGAAGGCATACCACATGTTGCCGTGCGCCTCGAATTCCGCCACACCCTGACCGCCTACGGAGATCTGTATAACATAAAGATCGGGCAAATCCTTGCCATCGTCAATAGCCTTCTGCCACATTGCGGCGAAGTAATTGGCAAGACAGCAGGTGTTATCCTGTGTTTCGCCGAGATTCATGCCGTGAGAGGTGAATCCCGTCCACTTTACGTCATCAAGTCCGTATGCCTGATTGTATTCTCTGGATAAGCCGTGCACATTCTTTAGCGGCTTATCGATAATCTGATCGTCGGGAAGGACTGTGCCGTGCGCGTGTGCGTTGGACTGACCGAGGACAATTAAGATCGGTGCCGAATCTTTTGAAAAGTTCACGACGGTTTAGCCTTCTTTCTTAGAGTCGTTCTGACGGATCTCAACGCGTCTGATCTTGCCGCTTGTGGTTTTGGGAAGCTCGTCCACAAATTCAACCACACGGGGATACTTGTAAGGCGCGGTGGTAACCTTTACGTGATTTTGAAGCTCCTTCTTTAATTCATCGCCGGCTTTGTCACGCCAACCCTTTGCGAGAACGATAGTAGCCTTAACGACCTGTCCGCGAACGGGGTCGGGAACAGCCGTTACCGCACATTCGAGTACGGACGGATGTGTCATGAGCGCACTTTCAACCTCGAACGGGCCTATGCGATATCCGGAGCATTTGATAACGTCGTCGTTGCGTCCCTCGAACCAGTAGTAGCCGTCGGAGTCACGCCACGCCATGTCGCCGGTGTTGTAAACGCCGTCTTTCCAGGAGCGCGCCATTGCGTCTTCGTCGTTAAAGTATTCCATGAACAGTCCCGTGGGATGTTCTCCTGCGTTCTTTATAACTATTGAGCCGACAATACCGTCTTCACAGTGGTTGCCGTCCTCGTCAACAATGTCGATGTCATAGATCGGAGAGGGCTTGCCCATGGAGCCAACCTTGATCGGATCCCAACCGAAGTTTGCGAGGAGTACGGTGGATTCTGTCTGACCGAAGCCCTCGTGAATGGTGAGTCCGGTAGCTTCCTTGAACTTGTTTACAACCTCGGGGTTCAGCGCCTCACCTGCGGTACCGCAGTGGTGGAGCGAGGACCAGTCGCAAGCGGAGATATCCTCTTTGATGAGGAAACGGTATATTGTGGGCGGTGCACAGAATGTGGTAAGCTTCAAATGATCTATTGCCGCGAGAAGCTTCGCGGGAACGAACTTGTCCGTGTCATACGCCACGTTTACCGCACCGCAGATCCACTGACCGTATATCTTACCCCAGGCGAACTTTGCCCAGCCGGAGTCGGAAACTGTGAGGTGTCTGCCCTCGTCTTCAACCTTCTGCCAGTAGTGCGCAGTGGTCATGTGACCGAGCGGGTAGAGGAAGTTGTGGGTGATCATCTTGGGCATACCGGATGTTCCCGAGGAGAAATACATGAGCATGATATCCATGTTCTGTGTTGCGTCATCTCCGGTGGGACGAACCCACGCAGGTGAAGCGTTTGCGGTAAGAGCGCGCATGTCGAGGAACTCGTCCCCGTAGCGTTCACTTATGCCGTCGCCTACAATGCCGACATGATGAAGCGTTGCACACTTGCCTCTGCAGTTGCGGATGTGACCGATTATATCGTCATCCTCAGCCGCAATGATCATGCGTACAGTAGCGGAGTCGCAGCGGTATATAATATCCTTCTCGGTAAGCTGGAATGTTGCGGGGATAGATACAGCTCCTATTTTGCAGAGCGCTACGAGCGTGAACCACACCTCGGGACGCTGCTTTAAAATGAGCATTACACGGTCGCCCTTTTTGATGCCGAGAGAAGCGAGTACGTTTGCAATGCGGTCGGACTGCTCTTTAACATCGCCGAATGTGAAATGCTTCTCATCACCTTCGTCGTTAAGCCATATAAGAGCCGGCTTTGTCGGCTCAAGACGGGCGTATTCGTCTATTATATCGTAGCCGAAGTTGAAGTTTTCGGGAAGGTTGATCTTGTAGTTAGCTTTGAAATCCTCGTAAGAGTCAAAGTCGATACGGGGAAGATATTTTGATAAAAAATTCATCGCAGTTATGTATCCTTTAGTTTTTCTTCATATTTTCGTTGATAACGGTGAGGAACTTCGACACAGTTCCGATTGCTCTCTGACTGTGGGGGATCGAAGGATTAAAGTAAATCGAATCGCCTGCTTTGAGAATATGCTCGTGACCGCCGAGCGAAACCGCAACTGTTCCCTCAAGCACGAGGTTAAACTCCTGACCGGCATGAGTTACCGGCTCATGGTATGCGTCGGTGGGGTCGAGGGTGACTATCATAGGTTCCATTTCACGGTCAACATAGTTATATGCGAGGGAAGTGAACTTATATCCTGCATAGCGCTCAACGTCAAGACCGTTGCCCTGGCGCACAAGGGTGTAGTCGATCATTCTCGGCTCGTCACCGAGCAGGAGCACTGTGGGGTCAACGCCGAGCTCATCCGCGATGAGATAAAGCTTGCCGACGGGAATATCTGCCGTGCCGTTTTCATAGCTGTCATACACTTCACGGGACACGCCGATGTTCTTTGCTATGGTGTCCGCGTCAATGTCGAGAATGTCACGAAGCTCGCGCACTCGTGCCGCAATCTGTTCTACCTGAGGAATCATATGTTTATCCGTCCTTTCAGATGGTTATTTGGTGATGATAAAATTATTTCATTATATTATATCATAAAATAAGTTCTATTTCAAGTGCTTTTGGGAAAATATGTGCCCAATATGCGCATAAACGTATATAAAAATAACCGCCGCATATTAAAGCGGCGGAAAGGTATATATTTGTAGGGGCGGATTTCATATCCGCCCCAAATATAAAACTCATGCGTTTCTCATGGCATTTGATTAGATAAATAAGGTATAAGTCGATCCATTTGCATCTTATAGCGCTCCTCGTTCCAAACGCTACAGAAAAGTCCATTGGGATTTTTAAGATTATGGTATACCCCCAAGCATACGTATTCACCTTTATCTTTTGTGTCATCTTCGGGTTTGCTGAGTTTATTTTCACTCAGTAGATTCAGTGCCGAACAATTATAAGACAGTATCGTATCACTGGGAAGCTCCGCATACTTTACATATAAGCTAACAGCTTTCTCAAGTTCGATATATCCAAGGCCTTTTTCGCCTTGTGCGAAGTATTCACCCGCAAGCCGCAAATGAAAATCTGCACGCATTACTATCCATGCATCAATATCATTATGAGGATCTCTCATTACATCAATCAAGGAAAGAATCATTTTATAATTATCGGCAGCAATATCATGATTATTCCATTCATTACAGTTATAAAAAATATATCCGATGAAAGATAAGAAATTCTCTTGGCGTAACAAATTGTATTTTTCCATATTTCGGTGGTATAAGTAGCGAGATTCAAGCAATATCTCTTTGCAGGATTTCCAACATGGCATCATGTTGAGCCACGCATCAAGATGTTCCTCCGTTTCTGTCACAATGATTGCTTCCATCGCTTCAATACGAAAATCTTCGTTTGTACAGTTATCCAGTATATTATGGCAAATACTTCTGATTTCGTCGAGATGCTTTTCATACGGTCGTATGCCGTAATTGACGTAGCATCTGCAAAGCCAAAGACCAAAGCTGAATTCTTTTGGAAATTCATCCCACGCAGATTTACACGCCTGATAAAACTTTTCAGGATCATTCTGAACTTCCTTTATTTTTTCATAATGTGCCTCAAGTCTTTTGTTGACGGATTCATTATCAGTACCAAAAAGAACATCTGTCGAAATCTCGAAATATCGGGCAATCTTCGGTATCAATTCCATATCCGGATATGCCTGCCCATTTTCCCAACGACTGACAGACTGGTAGGTTACTCCAACTGCCGCGGCAAGCTCCTCCTGTGTGATGTCACGTTTACGACGCAAATGACGAATTACATTAGAGATTGGTAAATTCATAGTTTTTGCTCCTTCAATAAAAGCTAAGTTGCGCAACCTGCATTTATATTATACCGAATTCATACGAAAAAAACAATAAGCCAATCCGTGCAAGCAACTCACGCGATAAGTGCATTTTTCACTATTGAAAAAAACGGGCTCATATAGAATGCGCCCCTACAACGGTATAATTCCCTATTAAATCTTTTTCATAAACTCTGCATTGCGCTTAAGACTTTCGCGTATTGTACCGCTGAACGCGGCCTGCTCAACGATATAGTCCGTGGCACACGGCGCACAGCGAATAACTTCGGACATGTCAAGAATTCCATCGGGAAGGTCTACGTTTTCGCCGTCGGCGCTGATCTGCTTTAAGTGCACCGCACGGATGCGCTCGGCATGCTCTTTCAAATAGCCGTACACGTCAATGCCCTGCTTTTTCATGAAGAAAACATCGGCTTCAAGGTAAACGTTCGAGTCAAGCTCGTCAAAAAGTCTGTCGACTACGAGCTTACCGTTCATGTTTACAAACTCCGCATCGTGGTTGTGATAGAGAAGCGACAGTCCCTCGCGACGGGCAATTGCGGCAAGAGAATTCAGAAATTCAGCGGCGGCGCTGACATCGTCTTCGGTATTATAATCCGCCCAGATGTTGTACATGGCGTATCTTCCGCCGGCTTCGGCGATGTAGGCGAACGCCTCATCGTATGAGCCGCTAAACATCTGGCGTGTGAAGTGATTGCCGATGAAGTTAAGTCCAAGCTCGCGCATTCTCGTGCCGAATTCCTTCGCGGACATATTAAGCTGCTCAAAGCCGCCAAAGCAGCACATCTCCACACCGGTATACCCCATGCCGGCGATCTCGGACAGAACAGGGAAGAGCCCCTCCTCATTTGAAAGAGGGCGGAACATATAGTGCTGTACTGAAAAGTTTTTCATACCGGCCTCACTTACAGCATCTCGCGTACGCGAAGCGTTACGCCGACTCTGTCTGCGATCTCCTGGCAGATGTCAATATCGCTGTCGGGGATAGAACCTCTAACAATCGAAAGGATTACTGTGGGAACGTACGCCTTCACTCTGCGCGCGAAGTCGATGAGCGCGTCAAAGGATTCCTCACCGAACTCGGAATGGCAAACTTCCTGATAACTCTTGGCATTGGCGCAGTTAAGGCTTATTGATACGGTGTCAAAGCAACCTGCAAATTCGGGTGTGGTATCACGCTTGTTTATAAGGTCGGAGTGACCGTTTGTGTTCATGCGGATCTTTATATTATGCTTTGCCTTTACAGCACGGCACACCCAGAGAATGTCGTCAAGACGCTCGGAGGGCTCACCGTAGCCGCAGAACACGAGCTCGGGATGTGCATTAAGGTCACGCGCCTCGATATCTGCGAGAATTTCCTCTTTGGTGGGCTCTCTGTCAAGCCAAAGGTCACCGTAAAGCTCCTCGCCGTGTGAGCGTACGCAGAAGTCGCAGGAGTTTGAGCAGCGATTTGTGGTGTTGACGTAAAGCGAATCACCAACTGTATATGTTATGGTCATAATAACCTCCAAAAAATATCAGTGTAATGAAAATGCCGCCATGACGGCGGCATTTCCTATGTTCGTTAATTATTCAGCCTTGGGAGCTTCAACGGGACATGCACCTGCGCAAGCGCCGCAGTCGAGGCACTCGTCAGCGTTGATCTCGTACTTGCCGTCAGCCTCGCTGATGCAACCTACGGGACATTCATCAACACAAGCACCGCAAGCGATGCAATCATCAGAAATCTTGTATGCCATTATAAATACACCTCCGTGTTATAAATTTTGCTTACGCAATATATTGTATCATAAAATTTGAAAAATGCAAGAGGTAATAAATAAAATTCATATTCTATTCATAAAATCTCTGCTTGTGACGGAAATTTTACTCTTCTTCGGCAGTTTCCTTGGGTTTTACACCCTTTCCGCCGATAACCGTTACCTCGTCGCGGTGGTATACCTTAGGCGTGAGCATTTCCGCCTTTGTTCCGAAGCGGACGCGCACGAGTCCGGCAAGCGGCTGTACTTCTATAACAGTACCCTCACCGTCGGGAGTGGAAACTATCTGGTCAACCTTGGGAGTTTTCTTTATTTCTTCCTGGTAGGTATCATATTCATATCTAAGGCAGCACATGAGTCTTCCGCATGCGCCGGAAATCTTTGCGGAGTTGAGAGAGAGATTCTGTTCCTTCGCCATTTTGATCGAAACCTGAACGAAATCGGACAGGAACGTCTTGCAGCAGAAGGGACGTCCGCAAATGCCTATACCGCCGAGCAGCTTTGTTTCGTCGCGTATACCGATCTGACGAAGCTCTATGCGTGTGCGGAACACGGATGCGAGGTCTTTTACAAGCTCTCTGAAGTCAATACGTCCGTCGGCGGTGAAGTAGAACAGAAGCTTCGAGCCGTCAAACGCGTACTCAACGTCGATAAGCTTCATTCCAAGCTTGTGATCGAGTATTTTCTGCGCGCAGATTGCGAACGCTTCCTTTTCATACTTAACACATTCCTCATGGCGTGCTATGTCCTCGCCGCCCGCACGGCGTACAACAGTACGCAGGGGAAGCACGACCTCGCGCTCGGTTACTGTGCGGTTTGAAAGCTCGCAGATGCCGAACTCAAGTCCGCGGGACGTTTCAACGATAACAGCCTCGCCCTTGGAGAACTTAAGCTCACGCGGATCGAAATAGTATACCTTGCCGCCTGTTTTAAAACGCACACCGATAACGGAATAAGTTGCAAGCTCCACCTCGGGTTCGGTGGGGGGGGCTGCTATTTCTGCTGAAGAGGCTTCTTCAAGACGGTCTGCTTCAACGCTTGAAATGGAGTTGAGCTCGTCAATAACCTCCGCGTCAAGGCTTCCTGCTGTGGTAACGTATTCGCTGTATGTTGCCTCGGGAACAGTATCCTCGACTTTGTCGGAAAGCACGGATTCAAGCGCCGCCGCGAACATATCGTTTTTCGGCTTGTCACCGCCGCGGTGGTGATTTTTGCCGCCATGAC
>JAZTXD010000037.1:0-1285 GCA_045636265.1 Candidatus Flemingiibacterium sp. | reverse complement strand
AATATGACGAGCTCATAATAATCGTGGCTGTGAAGGCTTGAAGGAAAGGTGTTCATATCGTAAACGGTGCTTCTGTATGAATAACAGAGCGAATCGTATATCAGATCGTTTTCCCAGTTTGTGATCTCGTGGCGGGGATCGTCTTTGTTTTGGAGATAATGCGATAACAGTTTCATTTTCTATGTGTCACAAAACGCAAATTTAATGTCACAAACGCGATAGACATTTTATTTTGTGATGTGTATAATTATTATACACTATAATGGCAAAAAATGCAATAGAGAAAATAATATTTATTATATAGGAGAAAATCCAATGAGTGAAATGCTTAAAACAAAGGTTCACAACGTCGACATCTGCGTTGTGGGCGGCGGTATCGGCGGTATGTTCACCGCAATTTCCGCGGCAAGACAGGGCGCAAAGGTAGCCCTTATGCAGGACAGACCCGTTCTTGGCGGTAACTGCTCGAGCGAGATCAGAATGTGGATCTCCGGCGCAGGCACAAGAGTCCGCGATCTTCAGGAGACCGGTATCATGGAGGAGCTTCTCCTCGAAAATATGCACCGCAATCCCAAGAGAAATTTCACCACATGGGATGCACTCCTTTACGAAATGGTGCGCTTCGAGGACAACATCGATCTTATGCTCAACTGCGCATGCTGTGACGCAAAGATGAACGGTGACAAGATCGAATATATCAAGGGCTTCCAGCTCACCACATACACCTGGCACGAGGTTCACGCAAAGATCTTCGTTGACAGCTCGGGCGACTCGATCCTCGCTCCCCTCACGGGTGCGGAATACCGCGTAGGCCGCGAGGCAAAGAGCGAGTTCGGCGAGGAATTCGGACTCGAAGAGGCTGACAATCATACCATGGGTATGAGCCTTATGATCCAGTGCCGCGAGACCGATCACCCGATCAGCTATACTCCCCCCGCATGGGCATACGACTTCCCCGACGACGACGCGATGAACAACAAGCCCCACAAGATCTACGAGATGAACACCAACTTCTACTGGATCGAGCTTGGCGGTATGCAGAACTCTATCGACGACACCGAAGAGGTCCGCGACGAGCTTCTCAAGATCGCATTTGGCGTTTGGGATCACAACAAGAACCACGGCGACCACGGCGCAGAAAACTGGGATCTCGAATGGATCGGCTTCCTTCCCGGTAAGCGTGAGAGCCGCAGATACGTCGGTGACTACATCATCACACAACACGACGTTGAAAACTGCCCCCGCTTTGAGGACACCGTTGCTTATGGCGGCTGGCAGATCGACA
>JAZTXD010000036.1:0-5704 GCA_045636265.1 Candidatus Flemingiibacterium sp. | reverse complement strand
ACATATGATTGTTGGATATGCCAACAATATCAAATCCGATATCGAGAAGGTCACGTCCGAGGTCCTGGGGAGAATTGAAGTTCGGATACCCCGACAGCGCAAATCCTTCTCCGCACATGAGCGTTTCCTGGTTTATAAACGCCAGATCAAATCCGGCGATATAGTCCGCCACATCCTCATACATCGGCTTGAAGTTGTACGGGCGTGTATCTTCTGTTGCTCGATCCTCGGCATCCATGTAAATGCACGGGTGTATTACGTTGTCGCCCGTTGCAAGAAAACTGATTCGTGCGGTTTCAACCGGCGGTGGCGGCGGTTTTATTTCTTCCTGAAACTGCGCTTCCGGGGAATCGATACGTGTCAACCCGGGAGCATCTGTGTTCGAACAAGAACAAAGAAGAAACAGTGCAAGTAAAAAAGGTAGTATGCGTTTCATATAACCTCACAGTAGGTTCGATAGTTATTTTAGTTTACATCCTACGGGGATGGCGAAAGCCACTGCCTTTGGAAGTATGGAGATGTCAAGTCGCTCCATGGGGCTTATTTCACCGTCGATGCAGACGTTTGTAGGCTCGGAAAATTCGAACGAAACCGCCTTTGCTTTCGTATAATTGACGATTCTTTTGCCAAGTTTGGTTTCAAGATGCTTGCCGCTTTTGTAAGCACCGACAAGACCGATAAACTCACGTCTTGTCACCTTATCAATAAGGCTGACATCGAGAAGTCCGTCTGAGAGAGAGGATTTTGGTGCCGAATAAAATCCGCCGCCGCAAAAACCGCCGTTGGCCGCGCTGACGAGCTGAAATTCACGTGTCAGCTCCGAGCCGTCTTCGTTTATAACGTGGACCAGCTTGCCGCGGTTTTGCTTTAAAAGCACCACGATTCCGGCTATGTACGCAAGTCCCTTGGGTATAAGCTTGCTCTTTTTTAGCTCCGATGCTTTAAACGCAACATCGCAGTCGAAACCGATGTTCACCATGTTAACGCCGTATCCGGTGCCGTTATACGAGTAGCAGTCTATAGGCTCTGCATCTGCCAGAAGCTGTTTTGTTATGTCACGGAAAAACTCATGCGAGGTGAAATTGCGCACGAAGTCATTTCCCGTACCTATCGGGATGCATCCCACTTCCACGCCCTCAAGCGGTGCCTGAGCGGTGACGGCATTTTTATTTACTGCGCCGCTTACGACTTCGGAGAGTGTTCCGTCGCCGCCGCATGCATAAAAGCGGTATGTCTGTCCTTGCGGCTTTTTCGCGATAGTTTCTCTGACATACCGTGTCGCATCACTGCGCGCGGTTGTGTAGTATACTGAATAGTCCACGCCGGCAACAGTGCAGGCATCGCGGATTATCTCTGATAACGGTTTGCCCTCGCTGCCTTTTCCGGCAGCAGGGTTTAATACAAAAATATGCTTGATATTACTCACGTCCTTACTCTGTGCATAGAGTGCACGATGTTAAAAGTATATAATTAATTGTAGCATATTTTGAGTTAGAGTTCAATGGGTTTCGACAAAAATGTACAAATATTTTATTTGCAGAATGGGAATGCCCTAGTTGATTTTATG
Source organism: Candidatus Flemingiibacterium sp. (assembly GCA_045636265.1). Classification (GTDB taxonomy): domain Bacteria; phylum Bacillota; class Clostridia; order Oscillospirales; family CAG-272; genus Flemingiibacterium. The sequence goes on along the minus strand of JAZTXD010000036.1, from coordinate 4,137 downwards.
GCCAAAAATGCAAGAGAACTGTGTCTTTATTTCACGCTTTGCGGATTTTTAGAGCCGTTTTTGGTGAAAGATACGGCTAAAATGCAATTTTTTTAGAAATTCTTGCAAAAAATACATTCTTTTTTTCGAAAACCTATTGCAATTCTGTTCTGTATGTGGTATAATATAGTATAACTTCTATCTTCCACGGAGGAAAATATTATGCAGCAGGCATTTAACAATTCATTTATGCGTAATACGCCGATGTCCGAAAACAGTGAGCTTTTTGACACTCTCGTCGCACCGTCGAAGGAGCATTACTCCATTCCGGCAACGGCATTTACTAACTATAACGTAAAGCGCGGTCTCCGCAATCCCGACGGAACCGGTGTTATGGCCGGTATCACGAAGATCGGTAACGCGCACGGATATATAATCAACGAGGGTGATAAGATCTCAATTGAGGGTGAGCTTTATTACCGCGGCTACAATGTGGCGGACCTTATCAGAGGTTATACCGAGGAGGGACGCTACGGATTTGAGGAAACTGCGTATCTGCTGTTCTTCGGCGATCTACCGAGCAAAAAGCAGCTTTCCGATTTTGACACGCTTCTCGACTCCTACCGCTATCTGCCGCCGAGATTCACCGATGACGTTATCATGCGCGCTCCCACCCCGTCGCTCATGAACAAGATTGCGACGTCCGTCCTCGCGCTCTATGCGTACGACGAAAATCCCGACGAAACCAGCCTTGACAATATGCTTCGTCAGTCGATGCAGCTTCTTGCACGTCTGCCTATAATCGCGGCGCAGACCTACGCATTCAACAGAAGCTACTTCCACGGCGAGAGCCTTAACATACATAATCCGCAGAACAACCTTTCCACCGCGCAGAACTTCCTGCGCATCATGCGTCCCGACTGCAGCTATACCGAGGCGGAGGCGAAGCTTCTTGACCTTTGTCTTGTTCTCCACGCGGAGCACGGCGGCGGTAACAACTCTGCATTTACCTGCCGTGTTGTATCCTCGTCGGGTACGGACAGCTATTCTGCGATCGCATCCGCGATAAGCTCGCTTAAGGGACCGAAGCACGGCGGAGCGAACATTAAGGTTTGCGAGATGTTCGATCATATAAAGACCGGCGTCAATGACTGGAAGGACGATGATGAGGTAACAGCATTCCTCGAAAAGCTTATTCGCGGCGAGGCAGGCGACCATTCCGGACTTATTTACGGTATGGGACACGCAATATACACGCTGTCCGATCCCCGTGCGGTTGCGCTTAAAAAGTACGCGAAGGATCTTGCGAAGGGAACAGAGTTTGAGCGTGAGTTTGAGCTGCTCGAATCTGTGGAGCGTCTGTCGCCGGCAGTATATTCGAGATTTAAGAAGCTTGATAAGAACATATGCGCAAACGTAGACCTTTATTCGGGTCTTGTCTACCGTATGCTCGGTATTCCGGAGGAGCTGTACACACCGCTTTTTGCTATTGCGAGAATGGCTGGCTGGTGCGCTCACCGCATTGAGGAGGTTACGACCGGAAAGAAGATCATCCGCCCGGCGTACAAGGCTATCGCAAAGCCGAGAGAATATGCGCCGCTGCTCGTCAGAGGCGAGGGTTGATAATATAAAGAGAAAACGCTGAAAGTATGCCAAACGGGTACTTTCAGCGTTTTTTAGACCATTGGTTTAATTGATTAGAAAGTTGTCGAAACACTATTGACAAAAAGTGATTAGATGTGTATAATATCATTAGAGCCGGCAGAAAAAACAGAAAGGCGGATACTTATATGAACAAACAAGAAATATACAATGGCTTATATGTGATTACAAAAGAAAAACATAATGCCTGCAAAGCGGAAATTACATCAGTCAGCAAAGATCACCCTACAGAGCGAGGGGCTTTGCAATTGAAGGCAGGAATTTATGATGTAGCTTGTGCCGCAGGACTTATAACGGGTTCAGAAAAGGCTATCGAACTGATGAGCAGGAGATTCCCAAACCTTATACGCTTTTTTCCGGATCTCGCATCATATTACCAAGACTTGTCCGAAGATGAAAAAGGCATTATGGAAGTTGCACTCTATCCCGAAGTTTTCATGAGATCGAATTTCTACAATACCTACAGCGCCGACGTTGAAGAAGCGGAGAAAGACGGTGATCCTCAAAAAATATTCAAGGCAAAAATCAAAAAGGAAGTGCTCGATGAAATTCTCAATATGTGGCGAAATTTCAGAGTACAGAATGATTTATTTGTATTTGCGTTTACAGAGGAGGGATGAATGATGAACGAATATTCAATTCACACGGCCAACGGCAAGGTGCTAGGAGATTCTGTTTTTTTCCTTTTAGCACATTATTCTCTTGGTAAAGAGTGTCAACGCCTTTGCGATTTTACCGATACGCTTGATAAAGAGCCCACGAAGAAAAAGGAAAATATCGCAGAATACAAGTGTGCAAAATATCGCTATGCATCTGTTGCGCGCATTCACAATCTTCTGTATCACGGTTACAGAGTTTATCAGAACTGTGCAATTCATATGGATATAGAAAACTGTATCAAGAACAACGATGAACTTTTTGAACTCTGCAACAATGCGGCTGATGATGAAAAAATAGATTTCAAACTGTATTATGGGATCTCTTTTATCGCACAGGAAATGAATACAATGTATTCGGAAAGATTATTGCAAGCCACCGATTGGGAAAGGGTTGAGCTTGAAGAGCGCATCGGCGGACTGAATTTTGCCAAAGAATGTCTTGACGAAGCTTGGCAGAAACGAAAGGATGTGGCAGAGTGAAAGAAAAGCTTGCACTGTTAAAGCTCATTGCCGATGAAACCCGACTCGAAATCCTCAACATTCTCTTAAAAGAAGATTCCTACGTTGAAAAAATCGCTTGTGAGCTGTCCCTCACCCCTGCAACGATTTGCTATCATCTCAAAAAGCTGGAGTCGGCAGGAGTTGTTAATTGCTCGCGTTCGCAATTTTATATTATATATTCGCTGAATCGCGAGATTTTTGACAAGCCGCTTTACGAGTTGATAAAAACGGATGAAAAAATAGTTGACACGGAAGAAAAGTACAAAAAGGAAGTCCTCTCGCATTTTTTCAAATACGGACGACTTGTACAGCTTCCGACTCAACGAAAGAAGCGCGAGATCGTACTCGGAGAGATATTAGGGCAGTTTGATTTTAATCGTGAATATACCGAGAAAGAGGTAAACGAAATAATTCTGCGCCATCACGAAGACTATTGTACCATTCGCCGAGAAATGATTGCGTTCGGCATGATGACTCGCAGTTTTGAAATATACAGGAGAGTGAAATGACAACTAAAATCCGAATAGGGGAGTGCATTTTAAACTACCGCAAAGACAGAGGACTCACACAAGGGGAGTTTGGCGAACTGCTCGGTGTCAGTGCATTTGCTGTTTCAAAATGGGAGAGGGAGCTTTGCTATCCGGATATATTTTTGCTCCCCGATATTTCAGATCTTCTCGGAGTTTCAATTGATGAAATGATGGGGAAAAATACCAACAAATAAAAACAGTTTTTTCATGACAAAATAATAACACCGCCGGGAGTACAAACGGTTACTATCGGCGGTGTTATTGGTTTTAAATTATGAGAATTGGCGCGCAAATACGCATTACAGCGTTTTTTAGTTTTGCTTTTGCACACTCTTGTATTCGTTATAATATTTGTAGAAAGGGCAGCGCGGACTTGACATCATGCGATAAAATTCGTCCTCGTCAAGATTTGCAATGCAGACGTTTTCCTGCATATCATCGTCCCAGTCATAAAACTCGCAGGTTTCGCAGTTCGACTCGGGAAGCTTTTTCTTTCGCTTGTACATAGCTTACCTCCACAGTGGTTCTGCTGTAATTATAGCACAAGAGGAGAAAAAATGCAATAGTTTTTATTCGTTGTCGCTGATTTCTACAATTTCCACAGCGTTTCTTAAAAGAATGTTGAGGATATCGTTTCTCGAACGGTTTGTTTTGAAAGCAATAGTGTCAATTTGGGAAAGAAGCTCATAGGGCAGTCTTAAGGTTATTGATCTATGCCCGTCTTCACCTCGTGGATGTATAGTTATTTTATCTTTATTCATAATATCACCTCGTGATTATATTATAATATAATCATTGGCATTATT
>JAZTXD010000035.1:0-1256 GCA_045636265.1 Candidatus Flemingiibacterium sp. | reverse complement strand
CTTCGTGAACAAAGACTAAGGGAAGGAGATAATTAGTTATGGCAAAGACTTCTATGAAAATCAAGCAGGCTCGCCCCGCTAAGTACTCCACCCGCGCTTACAACCGTTGCAAGATTTGCGGCCGTCCCCACGCTTACCTGCGTGACTACGGCATCTGCCGTATCTGCTTCCGTGAGCTGGCTTACAAGGGCCAGATTCCCGGCGTCCGCAAGGCTTCTTTCTAAGAGCGGTTTGTAATTTTACGTCATAGTGTGTTGCGGCTGCTTGCCGTACTTTAAGTACTGTCTTCGCGGCCGCACCTTCTCTGACGAAAAGTTCCTGCACCTAAAGTAGGGTAAAATAGTCAAGGTTTATTGTTGCGCCGCCAGGCCGTGCACTCGTCACGGTACCTGCGGACACGATTTCCGCGACTCGTATCAAGCCCGATTTTGGTGTCGGTCAGGCAACTTTTGCTTAAGCTCAAATCCGTCCGGATGGATGAAATTATTCCGTCCGGCGGATTTTTGTCCGTATTTTCACGACACGCCCGGCGCGGTCGTAAGATTTTAACACCGTCCCGAGTTCCCGGAGACGGTTATGCGCGTCTTTGGAAAGGGTGTTTTCAACAGCTTTTTCGACAGGATTTTACCCCTTTTGCCAAGCTCTTGTGATATTGCACAAAAGCGGAGGCCAAAAAGGCTGTAAAAGCATTGAAAAATCAAGGTTTTTTATTAAAAAAAGTCTTTACAAAAGTGAGCGCGCAATGGTATAATAAGTCGATTGCGGCCCTGAGGAAGGAAGGTTCTGGATGCCCTCCCGAAGCAGTGTCCGATCACATAAAAAATGCACTGAAAACACAGGGTGAAAGCTCTGTGGTTTTGGCGCGAAAGAAGCGGTAAGTCGCTGCCGCAATAATAGCGACTGGGATGACGAAAGGCCGCGGCTAATCATGTATTAGCGCGGAACCTCGCCGCCCAAACCGCAAAAGCGGTAACTCTAAAACAGGAGGAAAACAAAATGCAGATCACTGACCCCATCGCAGATATGCTGACCCGTATCCGCAACGCCGGTACCGCAAAGCATGAAACCGTGGATGTCCCCGCTTCCAAGATGAAGAAGGCCATTGCTCAGATCCTTCTCGACGAAGGCTACATCAAGAGCTTCCAGATCATCGAGGACGGCACCCAGGGCGTCATCCGCATCACTCTCAAGTATCTCCCCGGCAAGGAGAAGGCAATCCAGGGCCTCCGCCGTGTCAGCAAGCCCGGCCTCCGCGT
>JAZTXD010000034.1:0-5695 GCA_045636265.1 Candidatus Flemingiibacterium sp. | reverse complement strand
TTTACTTATGAATAATAAATTATTCCGCGTCAGCGTCTTCGTTAACTGCGCTGATAGCCTCGATAGCTTCGTCAACAGCCGCGCTGATTTCTTCGGGAACCTCGCACTCGCCGCAGCAGCACTCTTCATCGTCGAAGGAGAGATCGCCGAGGAGATCCTCGTCACCGAGATCCCATCCGTCGAAATCGCAGCATCCGCAAGCGTCAAGCGCTTTCTTTTCACGGCGCTTCTCAATAAACTTGAGAACGAAAATCACAATGCCTACAGCGGCAATAATTGATGTGGTAATGATAATAATCAAAGCGAGAGGGCTAAGACCTGAATTTTTCTTGTTGTTTGTCATAGTTTCGTACCTTCCTTTTCATAAGTTATTATTTGATGATTTTATTATAGCATACATTGAAAATATTTGAAAGACTTTTTTATGAAAAAATTGTAAAGTCACTGTGACGCTTATTTTTCAGCGCGAAGCTGCTTCTTTATACGTCTGACCTGACCGAGCATTTTTATGCTGTCGGACAGCACATGCACTTTGCTCTCTCTGTGGTTGACTATCTTCACGGGCATCTCGGCGATTTTCTTTTCGAGCCTCTTCGCGCGAAGCAGAACCTCAATGTCAAACGCAAAGCCGTCCGTTGTACACTTTTCAAAAATCTCGTGCGCTGTGTCACATCGGAACGCCTTGAAGCCGCACTGCGAATCGGTCAGATTGAATCCAACCGAAAATGCAAGACATTTGATGTACGCCTTCGATGCCATTTTGCGAAGAAGCGTATATCCCTCATATCCGTCCGACGCGAGATTTCGCGAACCAACTACTATATCCGCGTCCGTTTTCTTTGAAAACTCTTCGACAACTTTGCCGATAACGTCAAGTCCATACGCGAGATCGCAGTCGGTGAAGATAATAATATCTCCCACGGCACTCATAACGGCATGCCGTACCGCCGCGCCCTTGCCGCGGTTTTTCTCATATCCCACAGCACGCACGCGCTCATCGCAAAACATCTCAACCTTTGCACGACAGTCATCCGTCGAGCCGTCATCGCAGAAGATTACCTCATAATCTTCAAACGTCCGGCTCATATATTCGGATACAGCAGAAAGCGTACCTTCAATTATCTCGCTTTCATTGTACATCGGTATGCAGAGAGAAACTTTCATATGAAACGCCCTATCTTTTAAACAGTTTTCTTATAAACAAATATATCAAAATCCGCAGTAATGTCAAGCCTCTCTAAAACATCAAGCTTCGCCGCATCCGCGGGGGATGTTTTGAACGCATACGGTGTCATCATAAAAAGACTCTTTAAGTCCTCGCAGGTGAACGTGTATGACACATTCTTTTTATGCGAGAATATAAACTCCGTCGGCAGATCACGTCTGCCCTCGTTTTCATAGGCGGTTGAATATACCGCCCTCTTAAGCTCAAGCAAATGCTTTTGTCCCGCACCGCCGATAATAAGAAATCCCCCGGGCTTCAGAACCCTCAAAAATTCCTTTTCGGCAATCGGTGCAAACAGGCTCACAACCGCATCGGCGCTCCCGTCGGCAACGGGAAGATTTACCACGCTCGACACTCCGAAAAACGCACGGTTTCCAAGCACCTTGGCGCGTTTGGCCGCCTTGTCGCATGCATGCTTTGACAAATCAAATCCGTAAACGCTGTGCCCCTTTTGAGCCATTATGTTTGAATAGTACCCTTCGCCGCATCCGGCATCGATAACAGTATCACAGCCCGCAAGCTCCTCGCAAACAGCCTCGGCAAACGGCAAATAATGTCCGCTATCAAGAAAAGCTGTTCTTGCGCGAACCATTTCGCGGTCGTCGCCAGACGTACCGGCAGCGCGTGTGAGCGTTACATATCCGCTTTTTGCAATATCAAAGCAGTGCGGACGCTCGGCATTACAGTAAAGACTCGCGCCCTCACGCCTCAGAGGTGTGCTACAGAAAGGACAGATAAGCACGTTCATCTCTCCACCTTTACAAGCTTCGCATGAAGCGCATAGCGTCCGATATAATACGAAGCAACATCATCGGACGGGGTACATGTGGAAAGCGTTATTATTTTATCCTCGCCGGTAAATGTCATTTCCTTGCTAATCAGCGACTGAGCTTGCATCTGTTCGCAAAATCCGACAAAATCTTCGTCCGAATCAAAGCTCATGCGAAAATACGGAAAGTTGCGGACAGTCTGGAATATGGCAAACGGTTCAAAGGTGTATATACCGTCGAAGGTATATATTTCAATCAGCTTTGTAGTGAATACTTCTTCATCCTTGAACAGCATCACGTTATTGAACATGTTGCCGTCAAGCATATTGTGACCGTAGAATACAGTATTGCGGTTATTCGCGAAAGTATCATCCGCTCTGCAATCGGCAAATATTGAGCCGCACACCATATATTCCCCGTTATAAGCGCGGTCGAGGTAATAATCGTTATCGTCGCCTTTGACTATTGGGAAGCTTATTCTTGTACCCTCAATGTGGATGTATCCGTATATATCCGGATTTATAGACTTAAGATAAGTAAGATTGGACTTCATCTGCTCAAACTTAACATTGTATCCGCCAACAGAAATATCCTCGCCGGAATCTGTTATGTCAAGACCACTGTGGTAGTCCATCATAGGAGGCATTTGAGTATGCGCTATACCGTGTGATACAACACTGCCGTTTGAGAGATCTCTATTAAATATATCCTCGGCAAGTTCACTGTATACCTTATCGGCACGACGCTGATGTATCGCCTTGGTTATCAGTGTTCCGGCTCCGAACAGAAAAGCCGCTGCGAGAACAATGACAAGAGCCTTGTGTACCCACTTGCTTACTTTTTCCCGCGTTGTCATTGGAACTTCAGGTGCAATATCGTCCGGAGTAAGGCGACTTAACGACTCAAGAAAAACGTTTCCGTTTTCTATATCCTCCTGGATTCCCATATCCTCCGCGGACAGCTCATCGTCTGAAGTAAACCTGTCCCAAAGGTCATAGAAGAATGATTTTATGCTCAAAATATTTCCCCCACAAAATAGTGAAAATGCGATTATTCAACTTTTGCTAAATATGCCTTCTGCTCTTCGCTGAGCACCTCAAGCGTTGCACCGAGTGCACGCAGCTTGAGTGCGGCAACCTCCGTATCGATCTCACGCGGAACCTGATATACCTTCTTATCAAGTTTGCCCGCGTTCTTTACAAGATATTCAAGGCTCTTTGCCTGGATAGCAAAGCTCATATCCATAATTTCTGCCGGATGTCCGTTACCTGCGGCGAGGTTTACAAGTCTGCCCTCCGCCATAAGGTTGATAACACGTCCGTCGGGCATTTCATATCCAGCGATATTGGGCTTGCGCTCCCAAACCTTAACGGCTTTATTTTTGAGCGCAACCTTGTCTATCTCAACGTCGAAATGACCGGAGTTTGAAAGGAGAACGCCGTCCTTCATCTTGTCGAAATGCTCCGCACGGATAACGTCCTTGCATCCGGTTACGGTGATGAAAAGGTCACCGAGCGCGCACGCTTCGTCCATGGTCATAACACGGAAGCCGTCCATTACCGCTTCAATTCCCTTAACGGGATCGATCTCGGTAACGATTACGTTAGCGCCCATTCCCTTTGCTCTCATGGCAACGCCCTTACCGCACCAGCCATATCCCGAAACAACAACGGTCTTGCCGGCGATGATAAGGTTTGTGCTGTTCATGATACCGTCGAGTGTGGACTGACCGGTACCGTAGCGGTTATCGAAAAGATGCTTACAGTCAGCATCGTTAACGTCGATCATGGTGTAATCAAGCATACCTGCCGCCTGACGTGCGAACAGTCTGTGGATACCCGTCGTGGTTTCCTCACAGCCGCCGATTAAGTTCTTGCCGTACTCGCGGCACTCGCCGTGGAGCAGATGCGTGAGGTCGCCGCCGTCGTCGATCATAACGTCGGGACAGAGGGAGAGAGTCTTCTTGAGATGCTCCTCATACTCCTCGTCGGTAACGCCGCGCCATGCGTTAACCTCAAAGCCGAGGTCAACAAGTGCCGCCGCAACGTCATCCTGCGTGGAAAGCGGGTTGCATCCGGTTACGTAAACTTCAGCGCCGCCGGCTGCAAGTGTGATTGCAAGATATGCAGTCTTTGCCTCAAGGTGGATAGACATGGATATCTTCTTGCCGGCAAACGGCTTCTCTCTCGTAAACTGCTCGTTGATTATATTAAGTACGGGCATGTAGCTCTTAACCCAGTTGATCTTGTCATGTCCGCTCTTAGCAAGCGAAATGTCTTTAATGCTGCTCATTGTTTGTATCTCCTATTTTTTTGTTTTTATTTTTATATAAGGAACGGGTCGCTTTTTTGAAAAAAAGCTCCGCAAAAAACTTTATAAACGCATCCGCTAAAGATGCCTCGCATAAACGGTTTTGCGGCTTGTAGGGACAGGCGTCCCCGACTGTCCGTAGCGTTTATGCAAAATAGGGGGCGCCGAGAGACGAGGGCGCCTGTCCCTACAAATCTTCATTGCGCTTACGAAAAGTTCGAAGAGTTTATGCGAAGATGCAAAGCTTGTATAAAGTTCTTTGCGCCACTTTCTTTCAAGAAAGTGGCAATAATCCGTTCTCCCCCTACGCCAGCCCAAGCTCGCGTGCGGCTTCGAGCCAATACTTTTCGGGGAGCACCTGACCGCCTTCGTATCCGTCGGCGGAGGCTTTTCGCCATGCAAGCGCCACGCATCTTGCCGCGTGGTCATGCTCGTCAAACATAGATTTTATAATACATTTCGCCCACACACCGGCTTTTTCGTAAAGTCCGCTGGTGTGGAACTCTTTTGCCATTTTCTGCTTATCGTAGCCAACCGGCACAGAGCGGTATCTCCACGCACCGCCATTTGACTCAAGCACAAGCATACGCGAGCCGTGATGTCTGTCCTGCGGAAGTCCCACGCTCGGGCAGAAGATTATGCGCTTGCCGTTCGCCTCGACCACGCCTCCGCGGTGTGTATGACCGCAAAGCAGAACCTCGCCCGCGATTTCGGAGGTATACTTGTCGATAAGCTGTGGGCGGTTCATTATCCACTCCTTGCTTGCTCCGGGGGAGCCGTGGCAAGCGGTTATTGTGGGAAAGCCCTCTGTTGTAATGTCTATGCAGTGGGGCAGGCTCTCAAGCACGTCGAGGTCTTTTTTTGTGAGATTCTCATACGTGTAAAGAAGTGAGCCGCTGCTTGAAGAGTAGCTCCAGCACTCATCCGAAACATAACGTCTGCGAATGAGATAGTCCTCACGGTTACCGCGCACAAAGTGACACGGGAACTCATGCACACACTCGTCAAGAAGACGCAGTGTATACTGCGGATGCGGAAAATCAGTCAGATAATCTCCGAGGAAGATAATCCCGTCAACGCCCTCGCCGGCACGACGCATATCGTCAAGGCAGCAGAGTGCGTTCTCAAGCGCCATATAGTTTGAATGTATATCGGATATTACCGCAAATCTCACAGTCTGCCTCCTTCCCGAGCTGTCACACAGTATAGTACGCCCGATTATAATCCATATAATAATATTATACGATTTTTTAATCGATATGTCAACAATATTATGTGAACTTTTTTATTTTTGTTCGGCGGCTTTACCGCCACAAGGTCGGCGCTGATGCGCCGAGGTTTTGCGTAAATACGAGGAGGATGGGGAACCAGCTGCGCAGTTTCCTCATCC
>JAZTXD010000033.1:0-3692 GCA_045636265.1 Candidatus Flemingiibacterium sp. | reverse complement strand
TGTCGCTTAAAAGTCACGGGCTCTGGCGCGAGGATAACCCTACAGGCTGGAAAATACACTACCTCGAATGTCCCGAAACCGCGCTCGACGAATGGGAACGCCACTACATTCACGCCTACGCCAATGCCGGGTATCAGCTGCGGAACAAGACCGACGGCGGTCAGGGCGAAGGCAAGCGTGGTATTGCGGCAAATAAGCCGACTAAGGGATATTACGACGGCGTAGAGCATGGCAGACGCAAGGCGCGGCGCGAAATCGCAGAGTTGTTTAATAAGCACCTCGATTATAAGCCTAAGTCTGAACCGCCGACGCGGTATCAGGTTAAGGCGATGGAGAAGTTAAAGGTTATTTTGGAGGAGGAAAAAGAGAATGAGTAGTAACGTTAACTGGTTTGAGTACAGAATGGATGGTGCTATAATTACAACACCTATAAAAAATGTAGAAGATTTGCGGGTGGTAACAAACGCTAAAGAAGTCAAAATAACACTCCGTACACAAGAAACGCAAATCGTGTTCTCGAAAAAGTATGAGACACAGGTGGCGGCGATAATTGCATACAATGATATTTCTTGTTATCTCTGTCGCCCAGAAGAAGGAAATATTCCGTCATTTGAAGATTGGGAACTTGAAGTGAAATGAAAAAAAGATCGATAAAGTTGGCACCATCATACGTTGAAATAATCGACCGCGATGGGCGCACCGTTGAGGTGATGCACGACGGCTGCGAACGGTATGCGCGATCGACGGAGCTGAAGATGCTGGAAGCCGGGTATACGATTAAGGTGCATGGACGAAAACTGACGAAGAAGGAGTTGAGGGAAGATGAAAATAACCATTGATCTGAACGACGAGAGCTTCAGTGATTATTTTGAAGAACACGACGGTGCGCTTGATTTTACATCTGCGGCAATTGATATGATTATTCATGCGTTTGCCGAAAAATGCCGCTGGGACGAGGAGTTACGCAAATACATAATAGAAAGCATCAGAGACGGCCTTGGAGCGAAGCTCTTTGAGTATAAAAGAGAAGACGTAATAAAAACCATAGCGTCTGAGATTATCAAACAAGAGATGGCCCCTCACCGTACCGGAAGCATCATAGTCACCAACTATGAAAAAGAAAAGATTCGCGAGTGCGTGAAAGAATCGATCGAAGCGGAAGAAATGCGCATTGTCAGCAACGTCAAAGGGTTGATTCGGGTCGAAACGCAAAGAATTCTTAATACGGTGTTTAAGGACAACGCGATTCGTGAATTTATTGACAAGTCAAAACTGACAGACTACGTTATATCAACCTTGAATAAGGAGGGTTTTGGGAATGACACCAAATGAATGCGACGTGGTAATTAACTGGTGCAGACGAAAAATTGATGAAAAGTGGGAACAGCACCTCCGTCACTATTGTAAAGAAGCAGAGTTCGACGGCTACAAGGAAGCCATGCTCGCCGTGATGAGTTATTTTCACTATATCAAGGAGGATAACGAAAATGGAAACTAACACAGGCTATGCGTTATCGGGCGGCTATGATGATTTGCCGAAAATAATAACGGACGAACCGCAGAAACGCAGCATCAGAAATGCGGAATCTCTTGCCGGTATGGATTTGAGCGAGATACACCGGCAATACAACGAAATTTTTGATAAACTTGCCGCCCTTGAGCTGTTTATATACATGTTAGTCGCCGGAGCCAATATAGCAGAGGCAGAAAGGGAAGAAAATGGAAACAACTGATACAATAGATCTCTCGAAGATCTCCGGAAAACACATACTCGATGTAACGTGCGGATCTCGCTCAATATGGTTCGACAAAAAACATCCGGCCGCGCTTTATGTAGATAAACGCTCAGAGGATTTCACTTTGTGTTGGGGGAAAAACGGAAGTGAACGCAAATGCTATGTCCGGCCGGATGAGATAGCGGATTTTACAGATTTGCCGTATGACGATAACACGTTTGATTTAGTGGTATTTGATCCGCCGCATCTATTAAAAGTCGGTGATACCGCATGGCTGAAAAAGAAGTACGGAAAACTGCCTGACAATTGGCAATCGCTAATACACGACGGTTTTCACGAGTGTATGAGAGTGCTTAAATCTCACGGCACGCTGATATTCAAATGGTGTGAGACTGATATACCGACACGCAAAGTCATAGACGCGATAGGATATGAGCCTTTATTTGGCCATCGAAGCGGTAAAAGATCTCAAACTCACTGGATGTGCTTCATGAAATTCGACACGGAGGATCTTCGCAATGCAAACCAAACTTAAAGTAAAACTCCTCGCCCACACCCCCGATGCGGACAAGGTAGTAGCCGCCGCCGCAAAACTGTGCTACAGTGCCGCCGACGTTGACACATTGATGGACGGGCTTACCGCAGATAAGGTTGAGGCGATGTGCCAAAAGCTCGCCGATCTCGGCCACGAATCGCCGATCGAGCACGCAAGCTACACATTCGCCGTCGAGGGCGTATCGCGCGCACTGCTGACTCAGCTGACACGGCATCGCATCGCGTCGTACTCGGTGCAGTCGCAGAGGTATGTCAACAAGGGCGGGTTTGACTACATAGTACCGCCGAGCATTGCCGCCAATCCCGAGGCAGCCGAGCTGTTTGAAAAGTGCATGGATATGCTCGATACATGCTACAGCTACTTCATAGTTGCTGGCATTCCCAACGAAGATGCGCGTTTCGTCCTCCCCAACGCCTGCGACACACGCATCATTTTCACAATGAACGCCCGTTCACTGCACAACTTCTTCCGTCTGCGGTGCTGCAACCGCACCCAGTGGGAGATACGGGCGATGGCGGATGAGATGTTACGCCTCTGCCGCGAGGTTTCGCCGGTGCTGTTTAAGTCGGCGGGTCCGTCGTGTGCGGTGACGGGGAAGTGCTCCGAGGGCGCGATGTGCTGTGGTGAGCCGAGGGAGGAAGTTAAATAGATGTCAAACGGATGTCAAATGTTAAAGGAGGAAGTTAAATGAGCGAAATTCTTGATAGCGGTATACGCCGCGGATTTCCGACAGGCGCAGTGCGCGATATGCAGAACGGCAAAGGTCGAATGGATCTGCTTCCGTGGGCGGCGATTATGGAGGTATCAAAGCACTGCGAAAACGGCGCGCGCAAATATGGCGAACACAATGTAGATAAAGGATTGCCGGTCAGCTCATTCTGCGACAGTGCCGCGCGTCATCTCGCAAAGCACATTGATGGATGGGATGATGAGCCGCATTTATTAGCCGCCGCGTGGAATCTGCTTTGGGCGATTCAGATGGAGATTAAGCACCCGGAATTGGTTGATGTGCCGTGGAAAGGGGACAACGACAATGGCGAAAATTGATTGCAGTGTTACGGTGAATTATTCGCGAGAGCATGCGCGGATGTGTAAATATTATACTGCTTGTGTAAAATGTCATGAATGCCCTATGGGCAGCTCACGTAACGGAAAGGGTTACAATTGCGAATCTCTGCTATTTGAGCACCCCGAAGTCGCCATCGAGATCGTGCAGAGGTGGAGCGACGAACACCCGGTTAAGACAAGGCTTGACGATCTGCTTGAGAAGTATCCAAATATACGGCTTGATGGTGAAGGTTTCCCATGTTTTTCACTGTCGATGTTAGGCTATTGCGGTGATTGCGATAGATGTCGAAATTGGAAAAATCCTGATATGAGGAACTGCTGGCACGAACCCG
>JAZTXD010000032.1:0-1562 GCA_045636265.1 Candidatus Flemingiibacterium sp. | reverse complement strand
CGTTGCTGCATCAGGGTTTCCCCCATTGTGCAATATCCCCCACTGCTGCCTCCCGTAGGAGTCTGGGCCGTGTCTCAGTCCCAATGCGGCCGATCAACCTCTCAGTTCGGCTACCGATCGTCGCCTTGGTGGGCCGTTACCTCACCAACTAGCTAATCGGACGCGAGCCCATCTTTCAGCGGATTGCTCCTTTGATATCTCCAAGATGCCTTGGTGATATGTTATGCGGTATTAGCGACCGTTTCCAGTCGTTATTCCCCTCTGAAAGGCAGGTTGCTCACGCGTTACTCGCCCGTCCGCCACTAAGATACTCAAGAAAATCGGGTAGCAAGCTACTTTCAAATCAGCGAGTATCTCCGTTCGACTTGCATGTGTTAGGCACGCCGCCAGCGTTCGTCCTGAGCCAGGATCAAACTCTCTAAAAAATTGTATATTAACGGACCTTTCGATCCGTCAACATCATTCCTTAGAGCTGTTCGTTAGCTCTCAAGACGCTCTAGCGTCTACTCTTTGTCAATCTCTCAATTGACCGGATTCTTTGAATCTTAATTAACGGGTAGTGTGTTTCTTTCTTGTTTGCATTGTTTAATTTTCAAGGTCCTTGTGCTGCCCTTTTTTTGCGACAGCTTTGCTATAATACCACTCACATCTCACTTTGTCAACAGTTTTTTAAAGCTTTTTTTGCTTTTTTTCAAAATTGTCAAGCTTTAACTAAAATGCTTCCGGATAAGGGTGGTAAACATAGGTAATCTTGATAAAAGGCGGCATCACCGAGGGCGGTTTGCCAATTGTCATCCAGCGAAATGCGCACTTCTGTCTCCGAACGATTGACCGCACAACGCACCGCGCCGCTTTCGCTGACCCGATCGAACACAACCACATCTTCTGTGGCATACACCGGCACAAACGCACCTTCGCGAAACGCTTCGTGTGTGGCGCGTACCTGCCCGAGCTGACAAAACCAATCGATCAGCGCCTCGTTTTCGTGTCCCCACGGATACACACCGCGGTTAAACGGATCACGATACCCCTCCAAGCCGGTTTCGTCACCGTAGTATAAGCACGGCACCCCCGGCAGGCAGTATTGCAGCACCGCCGCCGCTTTCAGACGGCGAATGCCCTCTGCACGTTGTTCATCCGACAAGTGGGTTTCGGATTGCCAGCGCCTACCGCGCCCATTTGCCGGCTCACCGACAAGCATCGTGATCGCCCGCTCGGTGTCGTGTGTTCCAAGCGAGTTCATCAACAACCGCGTGATCTGCGGCGGATAGTTTTCTACGATGCTGCCGATTTGGTTGAAAAAGTGCGTACCGTTTCCGTTTTTGATAAAATCCAAGATCGCGGTACGGAACGGATAATTCATGACGCTGTCCAGTTGCTTGCCGAGCAGGTACCGACGGCGGTGCCCGTAGCTTTGCTTGTTACTGGCATCCTCCCACACCTCACCGAGCACAAGTGCTTCGGGATCGGTTTCTTTCACGGCCATGCGCAACGCTTCCAAAAAGCCGTCCGGCAATTCGTCCGCCACATCCAGCCGCCAACCCGACGCGCCAACACGCAAC
>JAZTXD010000031.1:0-4117 GCA_045636265.1 Candidatus Flemingiibacterium sp. | reverse complement strand
GTAGGTTTTACACCCTCCTCGCGCTCCACCCGCTTTCCTTGCTTTGCGCCGGAGGCGCTCCTCGCGCGCGGGGAAAAGATTCGCGCGGGTTAGTGAGCGCTTCGCGCTTACATGCCGCCCACAATACAGATACCGCTCGAACGGAGCGGTGCATTGGCGATTACCGCCTATCCAAGCGAATAGAGCCGGAGGGCGCACGCCCGATCGGCGACCTTGAGCGCGAGTCGGGCGTAGGCAAGGAGGACGGGGAGAGTCCGAGAGGGGTGAGGAAACTGCGCCAGCTGGTTCCCCACCCTTCTCGGGTATTACGCGCGCGGCGATGCGGCGCAAAGCGTAAAAGAGGGGATTCTGCCGTGTTATGCGGCATGTTTGGCGGTTTTCCACAAGCTGTTGCAAACGTTGTGGAAAACTTTTAGTTACCAAAATATTTTCGGTCAAGCGAACGAAGCTGTATCGCCTCGGCAATGTGCTCGGACTTTATGTCCTCGCTTGCATCAAGGTCGGCAATCGTTCTCGCAACTCGGAGCAGTCTGTCATAGCCTCTGGCGGACAAACCGAGCTTGTTATAAGCCGCTTTGAGGATTTCCGACGCCGCCTTGTCAAGCTTGCAAAAGCTTGACAGATGCTTCGTTGACATATCAGCGTTCTTGTGTATCATCGGCACTCCCGAATCCCTCTCGGAAAGCGCCTTACAGCGCTCAAGCGCAAACTTGCGCGCCTTGTTTACTCTCGCGCGAATTTCTGCAGACGATTCACTTGCCCTCGGGGATGAGAGCTCATCGTAGCTGAGTGATGCGACCTCGACCTGTATATCCATTCTGTCGAGAAGCGGGCCGCTTATCTTGGAAAGATACGCCTTTATCTCCTGCGCCTTGCAGGTGCATTTGTGCGTGGGATGCCCGAAATATCCGCATCGGCACGGGTTCATCGCGGCAACAAGCATAAACGAGCACGGGTACGTCACCTTGCCGCTTGTACGGGTTATCGTGACCTTGCCGTCCTCAAGCGGCTGACGCAAAGACTCGGTGACCATTTTATTGAACTCCGGCAGCTCGTCAAGGAACAGCACACCGTTGTGCGCGAGGGATATCTCGCCAGGCTGCGGATTGCTTCCGCCGCCAACAAGGCTCGGTGCAGACATTGTGTGATGCGGTGAGCGAAACGGTCGGCTGTCTACAATAGACGTGCCCTCGGAGAGCTTGCCGGCAATTGAATGTATCTTCGATGTTTCCAGCGCCTCTTCAAAGCTCATTTCGGGAAGTATCGTTCCAAGACGCTTGGCGAGCATGGATTTTCCCGTACCGGGCGGGCCGATCATGA
The DNA here is from genome assembly GCA_045636265.1 of Candidatus Flemingiibacterium sp. Classification (GTDB taxonomy): domain Bacteria; phylum Bacillota; class Clostridia; order Oscillospirales; family CAG-272; genus Flemingiibacterium. The sequence goes on along the minus strand of JAZTXD010000031.1, from coordinate 2,797 downwards.
GCACGTTATGCCCTCCGGCAGCCGCTATTTCAAGCGCACGCTTGACCTTTTCCTGCCCCTTAACGTCCGCGAAATCGACTGCAGACATAGCGCTCGCCGCAAAATATTCGCGCTTGTCAAAGCGTGTGGGTTCAATGATCACCTCGCCGCGCAGATGACAGTAAAGTGCGGCAAGGCTGTCCACGCCGTAAACGTTTACCCCGTCAACCACAGCCGCTTCTTTGGCGTTTGCAATCGGAACGTATATATCGCGCAGTCCGGCTTCCCTTGCGGCTATGGTCATGCACAGCACACCCCTGGCTTCGCGAAGCGTTCCGGTCATCGAAAGCTCACCGATAAAGCATGAGCCGGATAAGTCTATTGCACCGGGCAAAAGCGAATTTGACTGCATGATTCCGATAGCCATGGCGAGATCGTATGACGAGCCGTCCTTTTTCTTATCAGCCGGAGCCAAGTTGACCGTGAGGCAAGCGTCGGGGAACATGAACCCGTTATTTTCAAGCGCGGCAATTATGCGCTCCTTCGATTCCTTTATTGCCATGCCGGGCAGTCCGATTATCTCAAACTGCGGCATTTTATCCTGCGAATTACATTCAACGCTGACCTTGAATCCGTCAATTCCGGCAAGTCCTGCCGAGTATACGATAGATAACATAATACACGTCCCTCCAAGCGAACGAATGTTCTGATACTATTCTATCACACACAAACATAAATTGCAAGAGCTTTTTGAAAATTTTTAGCATTTGTCTTGAAAAATCTGCAAAGCTGTGGTATAATTACAGTACAAAAGAATAAACGCAGATCATCTCGGTGTGTTTTAATACCGGTTGTCGGACATAGCGCAGGACGCCATGCTCGGGGATAAGGAAATCGCGGTGCGAATCCGCAGCAACAGCCATTACCGTATCTATTGTTTGCCGCGCAAACATACAAGTCGGAATGCTTATCGGTCTGTGACTCATAAAAGTTTCCCGGGCAAATGGGGGGATTTGCGGTGACGGCCAGAGGCATTGTGCTCTGACTGTGTTTTGGTATGGCAGGATACCTATATCTGTTCGCAAGCACCCCGTGGGGGTGCTTTTATTTTATCCTTTTGAAAAAAGAAAGGATGTTTATAAAATGAAAAAAACATTATCACTTATTCTCGTAGTTGTTTGTGTCGTTGCGCTTGCCGCTTGTGGCAACACCGTCGACAAGGCAGAGCTTTGGGAAAATGCAACGTATCTTAAGGATACGGAATTCGGAAGCGGCAGCACCCCTGTTGTTGTAGAGGTTAAAGCAGGAGAGGATTCCGTAAAATTCACCGTAAACACCGACAAGACCACCGTAGGTGCCGCACTTCTTGAGCACGGTCTGATCGAAGGCGAAGAGGGCGAATTTGGTATTTACATCAAGAGCGTAAACGGCATCACCGCCGACTATGATGTTGACCAGAGCTACTGGGCATTTTACATCAACGGCGAATATGCCATGACCGGCGTTGAGCAGACGTATATAGACACCGGCGCAACATATCTGCTTGAGTACACAAAGTAATATGCAAAAAAACAGCAGAACGTACCGCATCTCCCCCCGTGAGATGGTGATATTTGCAATGCTCGGTACGCTCATGTTCGCATCAAAAATTATCATGGAGGCTCTGCCAAACATTCACCTGCTCGGAATGTTAACCATGGTGTATACGCTTGTATTTCGGAGTAAAGCGCTGTTGCCGATTTATGTGTTTGTCACGCTTACGGGACTGTATGCGGGCTTTTCTGTATGGTGGGTGCCGTATCTGTATATATGGACTGTGCTGTGGTGCATCACCATGCTTTTACCGAAAAAAATGCCGAAGGCGGTGGCGATTATTGTTTATCCGATCGTCTGCGGACTGCACGGACTGGCGTTCGGCACGCTTTATGCCCCAACGCAGGCACTGTTTTTCGGATTCAGCTTTGAGCAAACGCTCACATGGATCGCCATGGGATTTTGGTTTGACGTAACGCATTGTATCGGCAACGTAGTTGCCGGAATATTTATTGTTCCGTTTTCAGCGCTTTTAAAAAGGCTTGCACTCAAGCCGCAATCATCGCGGTGATGTACGTGGTCAGCGCTCCCCGGAGCGCCGAGGTTACGCGTAAATTCGAGGGGGATGGGGAACCAGCTGCGCAGTTTCCTCAGCCCTCCAAGAGTTCGCTGCAGCGAACTCTTTCTCCATCCCGTCTTCCTTGCTTGCGCCGGAGGCGCTCCCCTGCGCTCAAAGAAAGATTCGCGCGGGATAGTGAGCGCTTCGCGCTTACACACCGCCCACATTATAGGCACCGCAAAACCCTCACCCGTCGGCTTCGCCGCCCCCCTCCCCCAAGGGAGGGCACAAAAAGGCTTCCCTTGGGGGAAGCTGTCATCGCGCAAGCGATGACTGATGAGGGTCGAGTGGAGCGGTATATTTGCGATAACCGCTTCACAGCGCGAATCTTTTTTGAGCGCAAGTCGGGCGCAGCCAAAGGAAAGCGGAGGATCCAAAGGAGGTGGAAAACCATCGCGGCGAGCGTTGGTTGTCCATCTCCTTTGTTATTACGCATACGGCGATGCGCTGTACTATATCGGCGCTCATGAGAGCGCCATTTCACACAACACAAAAAAACCTGTCTGACATCATATCAGACAGGTCTTTACTTATGAATAATAAATTATTCCGCGTCAGCGTCTTCGTTAACTGCGCTGATAGCCTCGATAGCTTCGTCAACAGCCGCGCTGATTTCTTCGGGAACCTCGCACTCGCCGCAGCAGCACTCTTCATCGTCGAAGGAGA
>JAZTXD010000030.1:0-1904 GCA_045636265.1 Candidatus Flemingiibacterium sp. | reverse complement strand
CTGTTGACTAAGGTTTACAATCCGAAGACCTTCTTCCCTCACGCGGCGTCGCTGGGTCAGACTTTCGTCCATTGCCCAATATTCCCCACTGCTGCCTCCCGTAGGAGTCTGGACCGTATCTCAGTTCCAATGTGGCCGTTCGACCTCTCAGTCCGGCTACCGATCGTCGACTTGGTGGGCCGTTACCTCACCAACTATCTAATCGGACGCGAATCCATCTGTATGCAATACTATCTTTGGTATAGTGACCATGCAGTCTCTATACATTATGCGGTATTAGCAGCTGTTTCCGGCTGTTATCCCCCACATACAGGCAGGTTATTCACGCGTTACTCACCCGTCCGCCACTAACGTAATACCCGAAGGTATTGCGTCCGTTCGACTTGAATGTGTTATGCACGCCGCCAGCGTTCATCCTGAGCCAGGATCAAACTCTCGAATGTTTGTATTAAATGTACCGATCGGTACGTTCAACCTTGATCCGAGCTATGATTTAGCTCTCTTACTTTTTGTTAGAGTGCGATTCTTCATCGCTAAAAAAAGGAATTGTCGAGATTCCGAAGATGCGCTTTTTTACCGCATCCTCTTGTTTCGTACAATTTGATTGTTGTTCAATTTTCAAGGATCACGCCGTCCGTCCGCTCTCACCTTTCGGTCCGCTTTTCGGACAGCCTTTATATTATATCACACTCTTTTTCGGTTGTCAAGTAGTTTTTTGAAGTTTTTTCAAAATTTTTTGACTTTCTTTTGCTGCTTTCGCGGCTCTGCCGCGCTGCTGCATCAGGTCCTTGCGAGGTGACTCGTCTATTATACCACCTTTTTCCTCGTTTGTCAATATCTTTTTTCAATTTTTTTGCAATTTTCTTCTTTTTCCACTTTTCCCCAAGTCGGTCCCTTTCATCCCACACAAAACAATCAGATGCAGCAAACGACCGTCATGCGATCGCTGCGCGCCTTCTCGAAACGCTCACAGATCACTTGTGAGCACACACGCTTTCGTTTTTTCAATAAAATCGCAGAATTCAGTAGACAAACCGCACATTATCTGCTATAATAGTATGGAAGGTTCGCTTCGCCCACGCTGCTCCCCTGTCGCAACAGCGCAGCCGTTTTTTATTTACAGAAAGAGGTGTTTGCCCGTGCTGTTCGGAAAGCACATAAATTACTATTATCTTCGCTATCTGCCGGCCATGCTGTTTGGCATCGTCGCGCTGATCGTCGTAGACTACACACAGCTCATTCTCCCACGCCTGTATCGCGCCGTTGTCAACGGTATGATCTACGGTACGGCAGAGATCGACGGCACAATCGTCCCGTTCAGCATGGACTTCCTTTTGGACCATGTCTGTCTGCCGATGATCGGCGTGATCCTCTGCCTCATTCTCGGACGTTTTTTATGGCGCGTTTGTTTTCGCGGCGCAGCAGTCCGCATGGAAACGCACCTGCGCGGCCGTATGTTCGATCATTGCAAGGATCTCTCGCAGCAATATTTCCACGAGAACAAAGTCGGAAATCTGATGGCTTTGTTCACAAACGACTTGGAAACCGTACAGGATTGCTTCGGCTGGGGCGTTCTCATGTTTTGCGACGCACTGTTTCTCGGCGTTATGGCAATCGCCCGCATGGGACAGATGAACCTCACACTCACGCTGCTCTCCATGATTCCAATGGTGTTCCTCCTTCTCATCGGTGCAATCATGGACCATCATCTGGAGCGCTGCTGGGACGCAAGGCAGGCAGCCTTCTCCTCTCTGTCGGATTTTTCGCAGGAAACCTTCTCCGGCATTGCCGTCGTTAAGGCCTTCGTGCGGGAAACCGTCCGTCTCTCCGGATTCCGTACGCTAAACAAAATCAACGAGGACACCAATATCGCCCACACAAAGCTTGCCACCCTGCTCAATATC
>JAZTXD010000029.1:0-23105 GCA_045636265.1 Candidatus Flemingiibacterium sp. | reverse complement strand
CGCAGGCGACTGAGGGAGAATGCGTATACGTATCAAATTTGTTTATCGGGTGCTACGCTGGCTCCTTCCGACTCGCTTACGCGAGCCACCACCCTCCCGGAGGGAGGCTTGTCTGCTGCTGCTTCATTTCGCACGGCAAATTTGATGTAATAAAACATGTCTTGATTATACCACATCCGCGGGAAATATTATACTGCAAATTGTAAACAATGTTTTCGGGAGGATTGTAAACGAACACTTTACAAACACAACAATCAATTGATAATTGACCGCGTGCGATACGTATGGTACAATATAACCGTAAGCTTACAAAATACATTTTGGAGGTAATTAACATGACAGTAAAAATTGGCGCGATAATCAAAAAACTCCGCGCAGAAAACAATATTACGCAGGACACACTTGCAAATGCGCTTGGTGTCACTCCCCAGGCAATCTCACGCTGGGAATCGGAAGGCGGTTACCCCGACATTGAGCTTCTTCCAATGCTCGCGGATTTCTTCTCCGTAAGCACAGACGAATTGCTTGGATATAAGCTTTCGGAAAGAGAAGCGGAGCTTGCAAGGATTAAAAAAGAAATAGATCGCCTTGGGGAAGTTGGTACAATCGAAGAAAGACTTGCTTTTGCGAGAAACGCAAGCTCCAAATATCCTGCAGATTTTGAGATCAAATACAATCTTGCCGTGTGTCTGTATCATATTTGGGTGGGCAATCGAGATCTGGAGCTTCAGAGAGAAATGGAAAATTTGTGCTCGTCCGTAATCGCGGAATGCCGCGATGAGGATATACGATACGATGCAATCTATCTGTTGATACAGGTTTACAGAAAAACCAAACAATCTGAGAAAGCATTGGAAGTAGCTAATATGCTCACGCCCATGAAGTATTGCCGCGAAAATGCACTTGCCAGCGGCATCGGTGACGGAAATACGGAATTTTACAATCAGGATGAGATTGATAAGCTCACCGACGGATTGGGACTGGCAATTCGCGACTTGGTACTTAACGATGAACTGCCGAACGATCCTTCAACGTGGGACAAAAAAATCGAGATGCTTAATATTTCAAATCAGCTTTATCTGATGATATACGGCGAGAATTTGATGTTTAATCACACACGTCTTGCATATAACTATTGGCTGATCTCTACATATCAGGTTTCGCAGGGAAAGCTTAATGAAACGCTTGATTCGCTTGAAAAGATGTGTTACCATGCGCTTGAATACGACAAATCATTTGCAAGCGATCATGGAAAGTATCATACATCAATCCTCACAGACAAGCTGATTTACCCCGAACCGAGCAAGGATTTCCACGAGCTCACCGAGCATACGGGCTGTTACTATCTGCTTGATCGACTGCAGCATAAGCGATACAATTATGTGCGCGAAGATCCGCGGTTTATCGCTGTAGTGGAAAAACTGAATCAATACGCTAAATAACTTCATATCCCCACTGCGCCCCGTTTTGTACGGGGCGCATGCTTTGTGTTAGCCCTTTGCCACCTAATAATCTTGCATGCGATGGTAGGCTCCCTTGTGTAAAGGGAGCTGTCACCGAAGGTGACTGAGGGATTGTTTCCTTGAAGGGCAATGTTTACAATCCCTCCGTCACGGCACGCCGTGCCACCTCCCTTTACACAAGGGAGGCTAAAGTTAGTTGTCGTATTTGCGGCAGTAGAGCAAATTTACGCGTGTAGGACAATTTAAGGACGCATATTTTGTGTAACTGCCCTGTAAAATCTTGGAGAAAATTGCACAAAAACTATTGCAAAATTTACCCGATTGATTTATAATATATTACAATGGGGCAGAATAGTTTTGAGTAACTCATTACTGCCCGAATTTATAACGGATATAACTTTCTATGGAGGGAAATATATGGAGAACAAAATGCAGACCGATGTGGCGAAGATTGCTTCCGCGGCAGAGCTGCGTGCACTCGCGGCAGACGAAAAGTCTACTGCAAAAGAGCGTATTTCACAGCTTTTTGATGCGGGAACATTTGCCGAAACGGGTGCGTTTGCACACAGAATTGCCGCGGAGTTTGGCGGCGATGCTTGCCAGCTCGAAGGCGTAATCACCGGATACGGCGCGATTGACGGAAGACTCGTGTTTGCTTTTGCGCAGGATTTTTCCAGAATGAAGGGCGCGCTCGGCGCAATGCACGCAAAGAAGATTTGCGAGCTTTACGAGCTTGCGATTAAGAACGGTGCTCCCGTAATCGGTATTTTCGACAGTGCCGGTGCTTACATCATGGAGGGCGTTGAGGCGCTCGCAGGCTACGGCAAGATTATGAAGAAAATTTCGGATGCTTCGGGCGTTATCCCGCAGATAGCTGTTATCGCAGGTAACTGCGGCGGCGCGATGACGACCGTTGCCGCTATGTTTGATATTATCATCGGCGCGAAGGATGTTGGAACATACTACGTAAATCCGCCGTTCGTAACAAACGAGCAGAAAAAAGGCGAGGAGCTTGGCAAGATTGAAACCGCCGCAAAGATGGGCGAAATATCCGTTGTGTGCGACACCGTGTGCGATGCGCTTGCGTATACAAGACGTCTTCTCTCCTACATTCCGCAGAATAATACCGACGGTACGGCATATTCCGCGAATACGGACGAAATAAACCGCCTTACGTCAAACGTTGCCGACATTGTGGCAAAGGACGGCTACAATATGGCGGATGTTATTTCTGCTATATCGGATGAGGCACAGTTTATGGAGCTTGGCGCAGAGAACGGCAAGCCCATGCTCACCGGATTCATCACGCTTAACGGCATGGTAGTCGGCGTTGTTGCAAACAATCCCTCACATAAAGGCGGAGTGCTCTGTGCATGTGCGGCTCGCAAGGCGGCAAGATTCATTTCCTTCTGCGACTGCTTCAAAATCCCCGTGCTCACACTCGTTGACACCGAGGGATACGACACATGTGCCGATGCGGAGAAGAAGCACTACAGCGCGGCGCTGGCAAAGCTTGCAAGCGCATACGCTTCAAGCGAAAACGCAAAGGTTACCGTAGTTCTCGGCAAGGCATACGGTGCGGCATACACGCTTATGGGCTCAAAGGCGATAGGCGCAGACATCGCACTCGCGGCTGAAAATGCGAAGATCAGCGCAATGCCCACAAAGAGCGCAGTTGCGTTCGCATGGAACGATAAGGTTACCGATAACGCCAAGCGTGGTGAGATTGAGGCGGAGTGGGACAATGTTATGGCATCTCCCGTTGTTGCCGCGAAGGCAGGCGAGATTGACGATATCATTTCGCTCGATGAGCTTCGCCAGAGAGTGTCCGCCGCATTTGAGATGCTCGGCGCGAAGAATATGCTCTGTGCCCCGAAGCGCCACAACAACCTTCCCATGTAATCGGAGGGACAGTAAATGACATTTTTTGAAGAATTATTAAATTTCGGAGAAGAGGTCAGCAACTCGGCGCCGCTTTCCGACAGACTTATGATGGGACTGCAGACAACGCTTCTCGGTATGGGCGTTATATTTACGGTGCTCATAATACTGTGGGCAGTCCTCTCCGTTTTCAAGCTGGTGTTCTATAAGGGCAAGACCGAGGAAAAGGTCGAACCGGCACCCACACCCGCTGTGGCGGAAAGAGTACCGGCACCCGAACCGGCTCCCACCGCACAAAACGATGAAGAAATCGTGGCGGCAATAAGTGCGGCAATTGCAGTTATGCTTGATGTACCGCCGACATCGTTCAGAGTAGTATCATTCAGACGCAGTGCTAAGAAATAAATTCATAGAGGAGATTTTAACAATGAGAAGATTCAGTGTAACCGTTAACGGTAATGTATATGAAGTAGAGGTTGAAGAGCTTGGTACAGGCGCACCTGCAGCCACTCCCGTTGCACCCGCAGCACCGGCAGCCGCAGCACCTGCTGCACCCGCAGCTCCCGCCGCGCAGGCAGCTCCTGCTCCTGCGGCAAAGCCCGCAGCTCCCGCAGGCGCAGCCGGCGCAGTTTCCGTAAGCGCGCCCATGCCCGGAAACATCCTTAAGGTTAACGTAACTGCAGGTCAGGCCGTTAAGAAGGGCGACGTTATCTGCGTTCTTGAGGCTATGAAAATGGAAAACGATATCCCGGCTCCCGAGGATGGAACTATCGCTTCCGTAAACGTTCAGAAGGGCGCTTCCGTAAACTCCGGTGACGTTCTCGTTACAATGAACTGAGCTGGCGAGGCTTAATATGTTAGATACAATAAACAATTTTATAGATTCTACGGGCATAATGCGCCTGCTGGCCGATGGCGGCTGGAAAACGCTCATAATGTGGGTTATAGCATTTGCGCTCATCTATCTTGCAATAGCAAAAAAGTTTGAGCCGCTTTTACTGCTTCCCATAGCGTTTGGTATGCTCCTTGCAAATCTGCCCGGTGCGAATCTTATCCACATGGAGCTTTTCCTCGATCCGGCAGGAATTGACGGCGCAAAGCTTTTGCATGAGGGAAGCCTTATCGACTTTTTGTACCTCGGAGTAAAGCTTGGAATTTATCCCTCGCTCATATTCCTCGGTGTCGGTGCAATGACCGACTTCACCGCACTTATTGCTAACCCCAAGAGTCTGCTCATGGGTGCCGGCGCACAGCTTGGCGTGTTCGTAGCTTTCCTTGGTGCACTTTTGATAGGATTTTCTCCCGAGGCTGCGGCGGCAATAGGTATCATCGGCGGCGCGGACGGCCCCACGGCAATACTCGTAACCAAAACTCTCGCGCCCACACTCCTCGGTGCGATCGCTATCGCGGCTTATTCGTACATGGCACTCATTCCGATAATTCAGCCTCCGTTCATGCGACTTCTCACAACCAAAAAGGAACGCGAGATAGTTATGAAGCCGCTTCGTCCCGTTTCGAGAACCGAGCTTTTACTCTTCCCGATAGTTGTTACCGTTGTGGTAACGCTCATTGTCCCCGATGCGGCACCGCTTGTGGGATTTTTGATGCTCGGAAATCTTCTTAACGTGTGCGGTGTTACAGACCGTCTTTCAAAGACCGCGCAGAATGAGCTTATGAACATCGTAACTATCTGCCTCGGTGTTTCCGTCGGTGCAACCGCTAATGCGGAGAACTTCTTAAAGCCGCAGACACTCTTTATAATCGCACTCGGACTTGTAGCGTTCTGCATCTCAACTGTCGGCGGACTTATCACGGGTAAGATCATGTGCTACGTTACAAAGGGACAGATAAATCCCCTTATCGGTTCCGCAGGTGTTTCCGCTGTGCCTATGGCGGCACGTGTGGCGCAGACAGAGGGACAGAAGGCAAACCCCGCAAACTTCCTTCTCATGCATGCTATGGGACCGAATGTTGCCGGTGTTATCGGCTCGGCTGTGGCGGCGGGAGTGTTCCTTTCGATGTTCAAATAATACATATCCATCCAAACCTATATAACGGAGGAAATATATAAATGGCAAAGGTTAAGATTACAGAAACCGTGCTCCGCGACTCGCATCAGTCGCTTGTCGCAACCAGAATGACGACCGACGAAATGCTTCCCATACTTGAAAAAATGGATGCTGTCGGCTACCACTCCCTTGAGGCGTGGGGCGGTGCTACGTTTGATGCTTGCATGCGTTTTTTAAATGAGGACCCGTGGGAGCGACTTCGCAAGATCCGTGCGGCTGTAAAAAACACAAAGCTCCAGATGCTTTTCCGCGGACAGAATATTCTCGGCTACCGTCACTATGCTGACGACGTGGTTGAATATTTCGTGCAGAAGTCCATTGCAAACGGTATTGACATTCTGCGTATCTTCGACGCGCTCAACGACCCGAGAAACTTAAAGACCGCGATAAACGCTACAAAGCGCGAGGGCGGTCACGTGCAGGCGGCTATCTCCTACACCACCGGTCCTGTGTACACCACAGAATATTACACCAAATATGCGCGTCAGCTTGAGGAAATGGGAGCTGATTCCATTTGTATCAAGGACATGGCAGGACTTTTGAAGCCGTATGATGCATATGAGCTTGTGAAGGCTGTTAAGGAAACAGTAAAGCTTCCGGTGCAGCTCCACACACACTACACCGCAGGCGTTGCTTCGATGACACTCCTTAAGGCTATTGAAGCCGGTGTTGACATCGTTGATACCGCAATCTCGCCCATGTCAATGGGAACTTCCCAGCCGCCCACAGAGCCGCTCGTTGCTTCTCTTATGGGAACAGAGTATGATACAGGACTTGACTTAAAGAAGCTTGATGAAATATCCACATACTTCATGCCGATTCGCGAGAAGTATTTAGCGAGCGGTCTGCTTGACCCCAAGGTGCTGAAGGTTGACGTAAATGCGCTTCTTTACCAGGTGCCCGGCGGTATGCTCTCAAACCTCGTATCCCAGCTTAAGCAGGCAGGCAAATCCGATAAGTTCCTTGATGTTCTCGAGGAGGTTCCGCGTGTAAGAGCGGATGCCGGATATCCGCCCCTTGTAACTCCGTCGAGCCAGATCGTCGGTACTCAGGCGGTGTTTAACATTATCATGGGTGAGCGTTATAAGACCGTTACCAAAGAGTTTAAGGGTCTTGTACGCGGCGAATACGGTAAGACGCCCATGCCGATAAAGCCCGATTTCCAGAAGAAGATAATCGGCGACGCGGAGCCGATAACATACCGTCCCGCGGATGCTCTGAAGCCTGAGCTTGAAACACTTCGCGAGGCTGTAAAGCCGTGGGCGATCCAGGATGAGGACGTACTGTCCTATGCGCTCTTCCCTCAGGTTGCAGAGAAGTTCTTCGAGTGGAGAAAAAATCAGCAGTACGGCATTGACGCAGATCATGCCGACGCCGCAAATAAAATTCACACAGTTTAAGTTAATATCGAGGTGGAGCATGTGCGCCACCTCGTGTTATTTGAAAAATAGTTAGGTAGTTAAACTTTATGGACAATAAACAGAACACACTGAAAGAAAACAAAATGGGCACGATGCCCATAAACAGGCTCGTGCTCTCGATGAGTCTGCCCATGATGGTATCCATGCTTGTGCAGGCACTTTACAATGTCGTTGATACGATGTTCGTTTCAATGATGACCGACCCGGGAATTGAAAAGCTTGGCCAGCAGATGCTGACCGCCGTTTCGATCGCATTCCCCATGCAGATGCTGATGATAGCAGTTGCCGGCGGTACCATGGTCGGTGTTAACGCGCTTTTATCAAAGCGCCTTGGTGAAAAGGATATTGAAGGGGCAAACAAGATTGCAAATAACGGTATATTTTTATCGCTTTGCAGTACGCTGCTGTTTGTCATCCTCGGAATTTTCGCGGCTCCGGCGTTCATTTCCTTTCAAACGGATAATGAGGTTATAGCAAAGGGTGCCACCGTCTATCTTCAGATAGTTACCTGCGCTTCGTTTGGACTGTTTGCCCAGTTTATTTTTGAGCGACTTCTGCAGTCCACGGGCAAAACCGTTCTTTCAATGGTTACGCAGGGTGTCGGCGCGATAATCAACATTATATTTGACCCCATACTTATTTTCGGCGTGCCGGTGCTCGGTATTCCTGCTATGGGTATCGCCGGTGCGGCAACCGCCACTGTTGTCGGACAGATCGTGGCAGCGGCGCTTGGACTTATACTTAATATGAAGCTTAACCGCGAGATCACCGTAAACCCGATAAAGTACCGTCCGAATCTGCCATCTATCGGCGCGATATACAAAATTGGTGTGCCGTCGATCATTATGCAGTCTATAGGTTCGGTGCTCGTTACCGGAATGAACAACATTCTGCTCGGATTTTCCGAAACCGCGACGGCGGTCTTCGGCGTGTACTTCAAGCTTCAGAGCTTTATCTTCATGCCCGTGTTCGGACTCAACAACGGTGTCGTGCCGATAATTGCCTATAACTTCGGCGCGAGAAAGCGCGAGCGAATGATGAAAACGATCAAGGTTAGCTGTATCTATGCTGTTGCTATAATGTGCGTGGGAATAATCGTTATGCAGATTATCCCCGACAAGCTTCTCATGATCTTCAACGCGGACGCGGATATGATATCCATAGGTGTGCCGGCGCTTCGCATTATATGCACGAGCTATCTTTTCGCGGGATTCTGTATCACCGTAGGTTCGGTGTTCCAGGCGCTCGGAAACGGTTTCTACAGCATGGTGGTTTCCGTGGTGCGACAGCTTGTTGTGCTTTTGCCTGTGGCGTATCTGCTCTCGCTTGGGGGGAATCTCAATCTTGTGTGGCTGTCTTACCCGATTGCGGAGTTTGCATCGGTAATTCTGTCTACATTCTTTCTTATTCGCATATATAAAAAGGTTATACGTCACGTGTGATAAACATGGAAGGAGGTGTGCGCGTGCAGGAATTGGAGCTGAAAGCGATTGTGGCGAAAAACATATCCGCGCTTCGGAGTGAGAATAAAATGACACAGCTTGAGCTGGGTAATGCCATAAGCTATTCCGATAAGGCGGTGTCCAAATGGGAGCGCGGCGAAGCGATTCCCGATGTGTATGTGCTCTTAAAGCTGTCTGAAATTTTCGGGTGCAGTGTGGACTATCTTCTGCATGACCATGGGGACGAGCAAAAGCTGCCCACCCAAAAACGACCGGTAAACCATGTTGCTGTGTCGCTTATAGCACTTCTCGGTGTGTGGACAGCCGCACTTCTTGCGTTTATTGTTATGTATCTCGCGGGATTTACATATCCGCTGATTTTCCAGTATGCGCTTGTTGTGTCGCTTATACTGCTCACTGTGTTCAACTCGATTTGGGGCAGAAAGCTGTTCGGATTTATCATAATATCCGCGCTGACACTCAGTATAGTGGCAACGGTGTATTTGCTGTTTTTGAATATCGGGTACAACTATTGGCAGATACTTCTGCTCGGTGTGCCGGCGCTGATAATCGTTCTGCTTTGCTTTTTCGTTAAGCATGGCGGAAAGCGTACAACTAAAAAGTAAAGGTGCCATGCACCTTTTTCGGGCGACTCTACGCACAGTAGAGTCGCTTTTTTTATTGGTAGAGTGAATAGATGGCACCCGTAGAGCGCAAAATTGAAGCGTAGGTTGATTTTCGGTGCATGTGCGCTTATAATGGTTACAGAACTTCAAAACACGGAGGACTCAAAATGGCAAAAAAGATATTTGCAAAAATCGTGCGCGTTATCACAATACCGCCGCTTCTGGTTTTATCGCTTCTCACAATAATTTATTTCGTGAGCAACACCACATTCAGAACGTTTTGGGACTATTTCGCGGCTGTTATGTGCCTCGCGGTTATCCCGACGCTTGCCTATCCGCTCCAGCCGATTCTGCCAAAATTCAAAGATAAAGGCAGGGACGGACAGCGCGGGCTTGCTTTTATAATGAGCACTGTCGGTTATATCATAGGCTTTGTATACGCGATTGTAAGCGGTGCACCGGCGCAGTTTATGTTCATAATTGCCGCATATCTTGTTTCGGTCTTGCTGCTTCTCATATTCAATAAGCTTCTTCATAAGAAGGCAAGCGGACATGCCTGCGGAGTTTTAGGTCCTCTGCTTTTCGCGGTGTATTTCCTCGGTTGGCAATGGGCGATACCGTGTGCCGTCATCGCCGTCGGTGTTGTGTGGTCGTCGGTGGCACTTTCGCGGCATACGCCAAAGGAGCTCATGCTCGGCGGTGCATGTGCGCTGACCGCATTTGTAACGGTTGGAATCGGTATTCTGTAATAAACAAAATCACCCTCTCAATATTGAGAAGGTGATTTTTTCATGTTTATTTGAGATATTCAGCCGCGCCCTCGCAGATGGATTTGAGTGCGCCGTCCTCGAACGGAACATCAAGGTCCGCAACCTCGCAAAGCCCTACGAAGGTCTTCTTGCCGCCCTCGCAAACGAACTTGTAGTAGCGCTCCCAGGCATCCTTGTAATCCTTCTGGGACATGCTCCAGAATTCGAGTGATACTGTCTGTGCAAGACAGTAGTCGATGTAGTAGAAGGGATAGTGGTAGATGTGAAGCTGACGCTGCCAGCCGCGACCGCTCTTATAAAATTCAACATCGTCAAACTTCATGTACGGACGGTAGATTGCTTCGAGCTTCAGCCACTCCTCATGGCGCTGTGCAGGAGTGAGGTCGGGATTGTCGTAAACGATGTGCTGGAAGTGGTCAACCATACAGCCGTAGGGGATGAACACGAGCGCAGATTCGAGATGCATATACTTCGCTCTGTCGGTGTCATCGCCATAGAAGAGGCTAAGCCATTTCCAAGCGAAGAATTCCATTGACATCGAGTGGCACTCGCAGGACTCCATTGTGGGCTGTGCGGTGTCCATAAACTCGAAGTTGCGGGTTGTGTAAGCGGCGAAAGCGTGACCTGCTTCGTGGGTGAGCACGTCAACGTCGCCCGAGGTTCCGTTGAAGTTTGAGAAGATGAACGGAGCCTTGTATTCGGGGAATTCGGTGCAGTAGCCGCCGACAGCTTTGCCTTCCTTGGCAACGAGGTCGAGAAGCTCGTTGTCATACATGAAGCCTATAAACTCCGAGGTTTCGGGGGACATTTCCTCATACATCTTCTTGCCTGCCGCCATGATGTCGTCGGGAGTTCCCATAGGCTTCGGATTGCCTTCCTTGAAGCTGAACGGATCATCGTAGATGTACATATTCTCGGGAGCAAGACCGATACGCTCTGCCTGGCGGAGCTTGAGTCCCTTTACGATCGGAACGAGATCGGAAGCAACCTGACGGCGGAAGTTCGCCACCATTTCGGGGTTGTAGCAGTTGCGTGTACGGCGAAGATATGCAAGCTCGGTGAAGTTCTTGAATCCGAGCTTCTTTGCGATGGTGGTACGAACCTTGACAAGCTCGTCAAATATGCGGTCAAGCTCAAGAGCGTTTGACATGTAGAAGTCGCTCTCCGCCTTGTAAGCCGCGTGGCGAACCTCACGGTCATCGCTCTCCTTGTAAGCCGCAAGCTGTGAGATGTTGAGAGTTTTACCGTCGAAGTCGATCTTCGCGGATGCAACAAGCTTCTGATATTCGCTCACGAGCTTGTTTTCAATACCAAGCTCCTCGATAACCTCGGGGGAGAAGGTCTTGAGTCCCATTTCGAGATTTATGAACATAAGCTCGCCCATTATCTTTTCAAGATCACCACGGAACGGGGACGCGTAGATTGCAAGCGCAAAGTTCTGGGAGTGCGCCTGGAATGCAGGGAGATTTGTGTCGTAGAACTCCTTTTCTGCGGCATAAAACTCGTCGCGTGTGTCAATGGAGTTGCGAACGTGTACGAGAGAGATCATGGTCTGCGCGTGAATGCTGAGCTTCTCCTGCTCGCGAGCCGCTTCGATGACGGTGTCGGCATCCTTTGCGCCTTGAACCTTTGCAGTTAATTTGTCAAGCTCTGCGCCGAGCGCCTCGAGATCGATGCGCTCATATGGCATATCACAAAATTTCATAGGTTTTATCCTTTCGTATGTAGATTTTTTGTTTGGTGGTGAGAGGAAACCCTCATCCGGCGCTTCGCGCCACCTTCCCCCAAGGGAAGGCATTTTAGGCTCCAATCTCGCTTGAAAGGCTTCTCCTAGGAGAAGCTGTCGCCGC
This sequence comes from Candidatus Flemingiibacterium sp., assembly GCA_045636265.1. Lineage (GTDB taxonomy): Bacteria > Bacillota > Clostridia > Oscillospirales > CAG-272 > Flemingiibacterium. The sequence continues at coordinate 11,583 of JAZTXD010000029.1, read as the reverse complement.
CAGGCGACTGATGAGGGTGTTTCGTAGGGAGGGCTTGCTCCTCGCGTTTGTTTTACAGCACGATTTTCTGCGTGCCGTCTTTTGTTACATAATGTTTTTTTGCTCCGAGAATGTCCATCCATTTGCGTGTCAGCGCCGCACCGTATAGACGCACGCGCTTCATGCGCTTCGTGGTTTCCAGATCCAAGGAGTAGAACGGTATTACATCCTCCTCATATATCCACTCGGGACAGCACCAGATACATTCCTCGGGCATTATTTCGGCGTAGACCTCCATGCCCACGTTCATGTGTCCGTGGTGCGACATCTGCACGATGTCCGCCTTCAGAAGATGTCTTGATTCGCGGAATAACATATCGCCGCCGTCAGCTCCGAGGTCGCCGAGGAAAAGCACGGTTTTGTTCGGAGTGGTCAGCTTGAAAACAAGGGAAGTGTCGTTTATAAAGTTTGAGTAGATTCCCTCATGATAGGTGAAGATGAAGTCTATCTTCACTTCGTCAATGCTTAACGATTCTCCCTGCGAAACAATGTGCGTTTTGTCTTTTATCTTCGGCAGAAGCGCGTTCCACTCGGGGAGCATTTCGTTGAGGTCTTTTTCGTAGTACGGATAATCGGGCACATCGTGATTGTTTATAAGCTCGTCATACGGCGGAAAATTGTAGTATATCTTCTCAATATCAAAATCCTTGCCGCCGTTCTTTGACAGCTCGTGGACGAGTCCCGAAATGTGGTCCTCATGCGCGTGAGTGAGTATCCACGCGGAGATGTGGCGACCTCCGATGTAACGTTTGAGCTCGGGCATATCCTCGTCAAAGCCTCCGTCGATAACGATAACGTTATCCTCACGGGTTACGATCACGAACCCCATCATGTAGTGGTCAGCCTCTTTGATTGCGTAGAGAACCGTCTGGTCGTTTGCCATTATCAGTTGCCTGCCTTGTAGTAGTTGATAAGGCAACCGCAGAGGATGATAGTGCGCTCATCGTCGGTAAGCTCGCCCATTTTGAGGGTGATCGGTCGAACAGCACCGTCAGCCTTGATTATGTAAGCCTCAAACTCATACTTCGCCGCCTCAACCGTAGCACGTACGTTCGGAACGTAGATGTGATCGCCCACAGCGAAATCGTCTGCGCGCTCAAAGAGGAAGGGAAGCATACCCCAGTTGATAAGGTTGGAGCGGTAACGCTTTGTTGCATACTCAACTGCGATGTTCGCCCAGCCGCCGAGCACCTTCTGGCAGGATGCCGCCTGCTCACGTGCGGAGCCGTCACCGGGCTTGTTTGCGAAGATAACGCTTCCGATGCCGACATTCTTTGCGTCGGTGTCCGGCTTGATCTCACGGATCTTTGCAAATACACCGGAAAGCTCACCGGCAGAGGTATCCTCGCCGTTCTGGCGTGCCTTCTCAAACTTCTGGATTTCCTTTGCTCTGCCAACGTATGCCGGATCCTTTCTGGAGAGGGCGAACTCGGAGAGCTTCAGAGGATTTGAACGGTAAGACGAGGTTTCACCCGAGGGGATAAGCTCGTCTGTGGTGGTTACGGGGTCGGTGATAACCGACGCTACCTTCAGAAGAAGATCGTCTGTGAGAGCGGACATTACAGGCCAGTCAGCGATGTTCGGGCCGATCTTGAGCTCAGCCGCGCTGTCAGCCTTGCCGTAACCCTGATAAACACGGTGATCGTATACGGTGGAGTCAAAGCGGTAGTTCGGTGTTGTGTATTCAACATCTATTTCTGTTGCCGGAGTGAGGATGCCGCCGTTTCTTGCGGTTGCGGCGATAGAGCGCGCATCCATGAGCGCAACTGCCGCGATCTGACCGTTACCGGGCTTTGAGCCTTCACGGTTGGGGAAGTTTCTTGTGGAATGACGGATGGAGAGTCCGCCGTTTGCAGGAACGTCACCTGCTCCGAAGCAAGGACCGCAGAATGCGGTGCGAAGTGTTACGCCTGCTTCCATGAGCTTTGCGGCAGAGCCGTTTCTCACAAGCTCGATGTAAGCCGGCTGGCTTGCCGGATATGCGGAAAGGTTGAATGCACCGCAGCCCGTGGAATGTCCGGCGAGGATATCCGCCGCCGCAACGAGGTTGTTAAACGTACCGCCGGCACAGCCTGCGATAACGCCCTGGTCAACCTTGATGCCGTCCTTGGTAATCTTATCGGTGAGTGAGAGCTTGATGCTCGGGTTTTCAAGCTGCTCGGCAACGCTCTTCTCGCACTCGCGAAGGATATCGCCGGCGTTGTCGATAAGGTTTCTGACGGTGTATGTGTTCGACGGGTGGAAGGGAAGTGCGATCATCGGCTCAACCTTGGAAAGATCAACAACAACAGCTCCGTCATAGTAAGCAACGTCGCCGGGATTGAGCTTCTTATATGCGTCGGAACGTCCGTGGAGATCAAAGTATCTCTTGGTTTGGTCATCGGTTACCCAGATAGAGGACAGACATGTGGTTTCGGTGGTCATAACGTCGATGCCGTTACGGAATTCGATCGGGAGATTTGCGATGCCGTCGCCGACAAATTCGAGCACCTTATTTTTAACAAAGCCGTCTTTGAATACCGCGCCGATTATAGCAAGCGCAACGTCCTGCGGACCAACGCCAACCTTCGGCTTGCCGGTCATATGTACAGCCACAACCTCGGGGCGCTTGATGTCGTATGTACGGCAGAGGAGCTGCTTTACAAGCTCGGGACCGCCCTCACCCACAGCCATGGTGCCGAGTGCACCGTAACGTGTGTGGCTGTCGGAGCCGAGTATCATTCTGCCGCATCCGCTCATCATTTCGCGCATGTAGGCGTGGATTACCGCGATGTGCGCCGGAACGTAGATTCCGCCGTATTTCTGTGCCGCGGAAAGACCGAACACGTGGTCATCCTCGTTGATGGTGCCGCCGACAGCGCAAAGGCTGTTGTGGCAGTTTGTGAGTACGTAGGGAATCGGGAACTTTTCAAGGCCGCTTGCTCTTGCGGTCTGGATTATTCCGACGTATGTTATATCATGTGATGCCATTGCATCGAATTTGATTCTTAAATCGGTTTCGCTGTTTGAAGTGTTATGTGCGGTAAGGATACCGTACGCCATAGTGTTTTTCTTGGCGCAGTCTTTGCAAAAGCCGGTTTTGCCGAGAGCGTTCAGCTTGGCATCTGCGTCTGCGCCGTCTGCGATGAGGGTGGTGCCGTTTACGAGATAAGCACCGCCGCGGATAAGTTCTACCATATTACTGTCCTCCGATTGGAAATAAAATATATTACCTTAATATGATACCACGAAAATGTGAATATTGCAATATGTTGGAGAGATTTTTTTACGTTGCTGCGCATCGCCGTGCGCGTAAATCAAAGAATGCGGACAACCAACGTCGGCTGCGATGGTTTTCCGTCTCTTTTGGATCCTCCGCTTTCCTTTGGCTTACGCCCGATCCGCACAGGGAAAAGATTCGCGCTGTGGAGCTGTTATCGCAAGACGCCACGCCACTTGTTTGTGTGAGGGAGATATTCCCAACTAAAATGAATAAATTTCTGATATATGAAAATAATCTTACATGTGTGTCTTGATTTTTTAACAAATATGTGGTATACTGATATATACGCCAAATATCGTAGGAGGTGACAGATAGTATGGCAGACAAAAGCGGAACAAAGCTGATAGCGCCCAATAAAAAAGCGCGCCATGACTATTTTGTCATGGAAACGTATGAGGCGGGCATCGAGCTTTTCGGTACAGAGGTAAAGTCAATCAGACGCGGTCAGGTCAACTTAAAGGATTCGTATTGCTACGTTGACAAGGGTGAGCTTTTTGTATCCGGTATGCACATAAGTCCGTATGAGCAGGGAAACATCTTTAATAAGGATCCCATGCGTATAAGACGGCTTCTTATGCATAAAAAGGAGATAAACAAGCTGCTCGGTCTTGTAACGCAGCAGGGACTCACACTTGTGCCGCTGTCGATGTATTTCCGCGGCTCGCGCGTAAAGCTTGAAGTAGGCCTTTGCAAGGGTAAAAAGCTTTATGACAAGCGTGATTCCGAAGCGGCAAGACAGTCGGGACGCGACATTGAGCGCGCAATGAAGTCGAAGAGTTACGACGGATATTAAAAATGGGGGCGTAAAGGTTTCGACGGGGATTTTGACGTATGGTAAGCGGGTAGAGACGCCTGATCTCTTTAAAATTGGCAATTTAAAATTAAACGCTAATAATACTGAATTAGCTGCTGCCTAAGTGCAGCTGTCCTACGGTTGAGTACTGCGGCTTCCGATAGGGCATCACGTAGCAGTGAACGTGAGTAACCCTTTCGCACTTGAGGTTACCATGCACTAAAGTGCTGCCCTGTCCCCGAGCCTGACGGTCGGCGCTCGGACGGGGGAGATTCAATAGACCGGATGCACCCGGAGAAAGCTATATTGATGAGTTTTCGGACAGGGGTTCGATTCCCCTCGCCTCCACCACGTAGTGCGTACAAAAAAGATGCACCCTGAAAAACGCAGGTTTTCCTGCGTTTTTCTCGTTTTATCTCCGTTTTTCTCGATTTTTCAAAAATCGGTTTTTGAGTGCAAAAAAAAGATGCAATCTGCCGATTTTGCCCTTTTGAGTGAAACGAACCCGTGTCTGACCATAATTACGAATTATTCATAGTAAGAGCCACAGTGTTACAAACACACTGTGGTTTTTTATTATCCAAAAAGAGGTGAAATTGTATGCCAAATAAATATAAACCTTTCGAATACAAAAAAGAAGATGTCGACTGCAAGCTCTGCCTCTATTACGCTCACGGTTTTTGCTGCAGCGTTCGATGCTGTTGTTTGGAGGAAAAACTAAAGCTCGATTCACCAATACTTAATTGGCTCGATAAAAAAATACAGGAGGACCTGCACTATGATATATTAATGCTTAAACAAAAAAATATGTAATTGAAAGGATTGAAAATTATGCTCAAAGCAATAGTCAAACACAACGGTAATACCCTGTTTCTCGAATTTCCGTGCAAGCGAATGCTCCTCGCAGAACACCTTGCATCAATCGGTATCCTCACTCCGCCGCATGAGATCAAGTGTGTACATGATGAGGATGCACCAATCAGTGTCAAGATTTTCGGTGACAGCGAATTCGAATCAAAGCTTGCCGCATTGGTTTCTCCCGATAACACAATCTCGGGAGTCAACAGTTTTTGCGATATGTATCATAACCTGCCATACGCCAATAAGCGTGAAATGCAGGTAGCAGTCATGTTTGGTGATGTGAAAAATCTGAAAGAATTCGGACAGCTCATGATGAGCCGCAGAATGCAGGACACCACAGAACACTACTACTGCCCGTTGATCGCAACAGTTTATTCCCGCGATGAGTACGGCAACATGGAAGACTACCCAGATGAATACGACGGCAGTTATCTCTCGCCGTATGAAGACCGCATCCGTGAGCTGATATTACGCGAGGAATCGCTCGATGAATCAAACCTCGCGGACTACTTCGACGGAAGCAACGGCGCAGTTGCTAAGCTGAAAGAGATTCACTTCAGTACGCAGAATGTGGATGGAGTGCTCTACGGAGATATTCGTGTGGAACTGACCGAACCTCTCACATCGGAAGAAAACGAAGAAATCCGTGAGTATCTTATTTCGCAGGCAGCGGACGGGTACGGAGAAGGGCTCGAGCAGCGCGAAATTCGTATACCCGACGGCGAAATGTATGTCAGTTTCTGGCACAGCGGCAGTGATTACTTCATGCTGAACAGCGACGAGTTTGACGAATATCTGGCACAGGACCAAGGTATGGGAGGCATGGAATAATGGCATGGCTTTTCTCAAAGATCACAATGAGAGATGACTACAATGAAGCCGAATTCTTCGTCAGCGGATTTCCGCAAGAGCCGGATGACCTTGAAGGCCGGACCGCATACCACGAATTCCTCGATGAGATCACCGAGGACACCATCGTGAACATTCACGCAGAAGCCTATCTCTACGGTGAGGGCGAAACGGTCAAAGCAACACCCGAGGAAGTCGCATACATTACTATGCGTGATCAGAAAGATCCGAACTTCCTCTCGAGACACTGTGACTGTATCGGCGAATCCGACTTCAACATGTCGTGGTATCCAGGCGAATTGTTCGGGCAGGATTTTGTAGAACTGTAAATATTGAAATGAAAGGATAACAAAAATGAGTAATAACAAAAGCACGGGAAAATTTAGTTGGAAAACTGATTCATACCAGAATTATATTTTGCATCTTATCGATGGTAAATCTTGCGAAACCTATGAACCGTATGATCTCCCGATGAATAAGGGATTAATCGCAAGTTACCGGTCCCTAAAAGACAATGATATGATTGAGGTTTTGTCGGGTATCCTCGATGAAAGAGTTTATATCCCGAAAAAAAGCATTGTCGCTATTTCAACAGGAGATGTTACGCAGCGTGTCTACTTCACTCCCGAGCCTCAGCCCGGTTATATCATTCACAAAGCTGAAGAAATTGAGGGTGAATAACCATGAACTACTTTGAAAAACAGATGCGGATTCTCTTCGGTGAAAGCGAGCTGTTCTCCGAAGCGATGTGCAGCGGCAAGATGATGATCGGTAAGATCGATCAGGATGTCCGTGTCAAGCTCGAATTCATTTCGACGAACATTGCCAAGCAGTACAACGCCATGAAGGTAACCGTTCTCAACCGAACCGAGGGGGAGATCGACAAGACCGTATTCCCGTTCAGAGATATTCTCGGTCCGAAGAATGGCTACGATCCCTACATCTGGGATGAACCCAACTGTATGGGCTGGTACGGTTTCAAGCCGACAGCCGAAGAAATTGAACGGATCTCCGACGCCATCAACGACTATATGTCCATGTTCGCTGACGAAAATCTCGGCTATGAAATGAGGTCGATGAGATGGAAAAGAAGATACCTGTCGGAAAGATCGACTTTCTTGATTCAAAAGGTAAGGTCGGTGAAACCTGCTACTACTACACCGAAGAAGAATTCCTCAAAGCTGTAAAACACGAAAACTACTACGGATCCCCTATGGTGGTGACAGTCTTTCGGGATGAAAACGGACAGACAATCCCGCTCGATTTCATGAAAGACTTTGATCCCTTCCCACAGGGATTCAATATTATCGATTACGAAGAAGGTGAAACCTTGAACGAATTCCAAAGACTCGAGCACCTCGCAAAGCAGTACAAAGCACTGTATCCCGAGGGAACGCGAATCGAGCTTGTCATGATGGGAAGCGATCCTCGCCCCATCGAACCCGGCACAAGAGGAACGGTAGACCATGTCGATGATCTCGGCACGATCCACTGCACATTCGATAACGGCAGACGGCTCGGCATCATTCCCGAGGAAGACAGCTTCCGCAAGCTAACGCAGGAGGAGGTGCTTGAGGAAGAAAGTATCCAACTACAGGATGCCTATGTAGAAAAAATCAATAAAGAAGTGATTCCCTGTATCGAATGGGTAGGCATGAAAAATGCATACAAGTATGGCAACATGGATGTGCCTACCGATCTGCTTCGAATGCTCCACGAGAAGTTTGTGGAGGTGTATGGCTCCGATCATCTCGACCGAAACCTCGGCTTTGTTCAGGTGCCAGGAGTTACCAAGGTGGCAGACGGAACCATCTATCCTGCGCTCCTTACCATTGATACCACTTCATCCGGTGAGCATTGGGGTACTACATTCTTTACTCCAAAAGGTGTACTCAACGATACTACTGACAATGAAGACATGCTGAATGAAATCCGCACCTTCATCCCGTATCAGTATTGGTACACACCCGAGCTTGATACAGATCACCATGTAGACTTCTATAACTGCCCCGAAGAAGTTCTTGTGATGCTGGAAAATGCCATCGACACAGGGCAAGAATCAGAGGTGAAGCTCGAATGAAGCAAATTAAATATTTAGATATGTTCGCCGGTGTTGGCGGATTCCGATCAGGTCTCCGAAACATCGGCGATTTTTTTGTCCCCGTAGGCTGGTGCGAGATAGACAAGTACGCACAGCGTGCCTACAGAGCGTTATACGAAACGGAAGGTGAATATTTTTGTGATGACGCAACACAAATCAACCCAAACGACCTCCCCGACATCGACCTTATCTGCGCCGGCTTCCCTTGCCAGCCTTTTTCAGTATCCGGTAGAAGACTCGGTTTCGCTGATACGCGAGGCACTCTCTTTCATGAAATCGTCAGAGTGGCTGAAGCCAGGCGACCTGCTTATCTTCTCCTTGAAAACGTGCCGGGGTTACTCAATCACGAAGGGGGGGAAACTTTCCGAACTATCCTCTCCGAAATTCATGAGCTGGGGTATAGTCTTGAATGGCGTGTGTGTAACAGCGCGAATTTCGGTGTCCCGCAACAGCGAAGGCGGATATACCTTGTCGGATTTCTTGATAGCAGATTGTCCGGAAAAATATTTCCTGTCCCCGAAAGCGGTTCAGCGCCTCTTATCCAAGTTATACCCGGAGGACAAGGTCAGCGAGTCTACAGCACCGAAGGAGCAAGTACATGTTTGACAAGTCAGGGTGGCGGACAGGGAGCGAAAACGGGACTTTACTTTGTAAATCTCAATCCCGAGCCGGTCGTTACATTCGTAGCAAATTGTATCACCGCAAGGTATCTTGCGGCGCCAAGCAATCGGAAAGGCGAGCATTCAGGCGTGCTCATCTCAGACGCAAGAGCCGTGCTGACACCCGAAAGAGAAAACGTAAGACAGCAAGGCAGGCGAATGAAAGAACCGAACGAGCCTATGTTCACTCTTACTGCTCAAGATAGGCATGGAGTCTTTTACAGCGGACTTGTGAGGAGATTAATGCCTCAAGAATGCTTCCGACTTCAGGGATTTGCTGACGAGCAGTTCTTCAGACTTGTTGAAGCAGGCATTCCCGAAGCTCAGCTTTACAAGATGGCAGGTAATTCCGTGACCACCAATGTGGTGACTGCCGTCGGAACAAAACTCATGGAAGAAATACTCAAATTAGAACAGGAGGATAATACAAATGGAAAGACGTCTATTAACTAACCGCGAGGTGCGGGAGTATAAGGCGGTTGTACGTGCCCTTGGTTCTGCTCTTCATTTTTGCCCGGAAGAAGATGCTTCCCTCGTTCGCTGCTATGTGGGCAGAATGTTAATGCAGCTTACTTACGATGAAGAATGCAAGAGCGCAAAGTCAGGTAAAGATTTTAATCCCGAAAAATTCTTCGAGGAGGCTTTGAAAGATGCCAAATCATGTTATTAATCGTCTTACCTTCGACTGCCCCGAGGAACGCCTAAAGCAGATTCTCTCCGAGATCTGTTATGACGATTCCGCAGAGGTCGAAACTACCGGCATCGGTACGATTGACTTCAACAAAATCGCACCAATGCCCCCGAGTCTTGATATCGAGGACGGAAGCAATACCGATCACGGTATCAACCTCTATCTCACAGCAATCAATCCCAACGTAAAATACTTCGGTGAGGAGAAGATGAATCCGCAGGAATTCGAAGCTCTTACTGAAAGGCTCGGCGGTCACCGCCATTTCTTGCCGCATAAAACCATGCTCTCATCGGGTGAGATTGAAGAATGTACCAAGTACAGATCTGCCGATGAGCTGATCAGACTCGGTAAGACTGCGGTCGAAAACCTTATGAACTACGGTGCCACCACATGGTACGACTGGCGCACTCGGGGAGATACTTGGAATACCAAGTGGAATTCCTACAGCCCTTCCTATGGCGGTGGTAACGAGATATGCTTCCAGACTGCATGGACAGCGCCCCATCCTATCGTGGAAAGATTGTCGGAAATGTATCCCGAAGTGTCAATCCGCCATATGTGGGCAAACGAGGACTTGTGGCAGGACTGCGGAAGCAGGACCTATCTCGGCGGTGAGATGATCGACTATGACGAACCGAGCAACGACAAGGAACACCTTGAAGCGGCAGCTTCCATTTGGGGATATGACCTCAAGGAAGACTACGGTTTGGTCGAAAGTGCATTAGGAAGCGGCTATGTAGATACCGAAAACGAAACCTATGAGCTTGTTTCTGTATGCGGTCAGCCCGGGCTGTTTTCCAATGGCAGAATGAACCTTAATGATATCCCGCAGGGATTGTACCTGTATCATCTGCGAAGCGGTGACAACGGCGAACAGTTCTGCACTCTGGAAGCGGAGGTTGGTGTCAACCACGGCGGTTCTATCATCACTGACAAACCGTTAGAGCTTGGAGAACAAAGTTACATCGATCTTCATAAAACCAACGGTATACTCTTCATGGGCGAAGAAATAACCTTCGGTCAATTCATGGAGGGCGACTTCGAAACGAAGGAAGGTGTCAAATTTGAGTGAAATACGAATCGTAACTGCCGAGGACCTCCGCAATATGAAACGCAGTGAAGGTATCATCTTTCAAGGCTGCGGCGGAGAACTTCAGGAATGGGTGGACGGTGTCAACGAGATGCTTACCGAGGAAGGTATCCTTCTGAATGACAGTAAATTCAGTAAGATCGATGCCTTCAAGCATGAGGGTCTGACAAATCTGCTATTCCATTTCACCGACGATGTCAAATTGAATATCGGAAAGCTTGCAATGTGGCGACTCAGGACACATGGTCAATTCGGAGGCACTTGGCTGTCCGACTACGTCCCGAACAGGCTCGGCGGATTCAATCAAAGTGCATTTGAAAAGCAAGTGGAACAGCTGTACACAAGCAGTACAGAGGTCTCACCCGATTTCCAATGCGATCAGACGCTTGGATTTCCCACTTCGCTGTGCTGGAACCGTGAAGAAGGAAAGGCATGGCTTGCGCTGAAGGAATCCATGATTACCGATGACCTCGACATGGCACAGTTCGATAAAGCCGCCGAGGAGTTTGGAATCAGAGATTGCTTTGACACCGACGATTTCAATAATCTTCTCAGCGAACTCGGTGAAGATGCCTATCAGTCAGCCTTTATGCACAGCGATGATGAACCCTTCGACTTAGCATAAACCCACAATTAAATACAGAAAGATCATAGAAGCCCGTCTTGTGTGTTTTTTACACAAGGCGGGCTTTTTTTGTTTTTCGATCTTTCGGAAAGGAAATTCGCATGAACAGCTTCATGAGTTGGATCGGCGGCAAGAAGGCTCTCCGAGATGAAATACTTGCCCGTTTCCCACTCGAATATAAACGGTATATAGAAGTGTTCGGCGGCGGTGGCTGGGTACTCTTTCACAAGCCTGCAGGCAGAGATTTTGAAGTGTATAACGACTTCAATCCCAATCTTGCAAACCTGTACCGCTGTGTCAGAGATCACCCCAAGGAACTGATCGCCGAACTCACCTATGTACTCAACTCCCGCATCGATTTCGATTTTGTACGCAAAACACTGCATACAAAAACCGAGATCCCCGATATCAAGCGAGCTGCATATTTCTATCAGCTCATACGCCAGAGCTATGCCTCCGGTCTCGATTCGTTTGGAGCGCAGCCCCACTCGATGTGGAACAATTTCCCCCTCATAAATCAAGCCTGCCCAAGACTCCAGAAGGTAGTCATAGAAAACAAGGATTTCGAAAAGCTCATCAAACAGTATGACCGACCGGAATCCTTCTTCTACTG
>JAZTXD010000028.1:0-1791 GCA_045636265.1 Candidatus Flemingiibacterium sp. | reverse complement strand
CTGCAGAAAACATTGTTCATCCAGTTGTTGTCAACAGGACCGTCGCCGCTGTAACCGTCCTTATATTTCTCGCAGAACTCTTTGTAAAGCGGAATGAGGTCGACATTCTTATATGTAGCCTTGGTGATCCATGTAAAGTGGTTCACACCGATGGGGTTAACCTTAACGTCATAGCGGGTAACCTTCTCGCCGAACACTTCCTCTATCATCTTGCCAAGGAAACGCTGTGTACCGAATACCTCATGGCAGCATCCAAACGCCTTGATTTCGGGGAATACTCTGTAAAGTGTCTTTACGCAGAGTGTCATGGGGTTGGTGTAGTTGATTACCCATGCATTCGGGCAGTACTTCTTGATGTTTTCGGCGATGTACTCAAACATCGGGAGTGTTCTCATTGCACGAACAACACCGCCGGGGCCGGTGGTATCGCCGACACTCTGGTAGATACCGTACTTTTCGGGAGTATGAACGTCGGACTCCATCTCGTCAAATGTACCGGGGAGAATGGAGATTACTACGAAATCTGCCCCGTCAAGTGCGGAACCGATAGTCTTAACAGCCTTATAGTTCCACTTGGAAACGGTATCCTTAAGCTTGTTGTATTTGTTACCGATAGTTTCGTTTGCCTTTGCCGCCTCGTAGTCGATATCGTAAAGGTAAACCTTACCGCTCATGCTACCTGCCTTGGCAAGGTCGCTCATAAGTCCCCATGCCCAGCCGCGCGAACCGCCGCCGATATAGGCAATCTTTACATCTTCTGCTTTGTTGTCAACATATCTCATAATAAAATCCTCCTTGAAGGTTAAATTTTATAAGCACACCTTAATTATACATCAAATTTTTCGCTATTTCCTTGATTGTTTTGTGATTATATGGCGATTTTTTCTTATATTTTTGATTGCACCGCAACGAAAACCGATGAATTCGCCCGGGCATCAATCAAAAACCTTTTTGCAAAGTGTACTGAGTCCCACAGAGTTCTCCAAAAACTCATATATTTTCTCGAGATTGTCCGTGTCATACTCAACTTCCTTGGAGTAATCCTTTGCCGATAGCGAAACGTCGCCGCCCATAGCCGCAATCATTATAACGGATGTTGCAGCAAAACGCAGGCACAGCTCCTCGCCAAGATCAAAAAAGTAGCGGTAGACAAAATAAGCAGCAAGCTTTTTGAAAGGCTCGTCCGACACATGCGGAATGTCGCTTAAAAATCTTTTTGGGAAATCAACATCAAGCAGCTCTATCCCGGAATAGAGTTCTCGAAGCTTTTGATATAAGCGCTCATCCTCGCCGTCCTCCCAGATAAGTCCGGCAAGTATCTCTCCGAGATTGTGTTCACTCTCGGCAATGCTTTGTATGATTTCCATTTGGCGGCGACAGAGCTCATTCTCCCATTCATCCGCAGGATATCCGTCCTCCTCACATGCAAACTCCACCGGACTTTCAAGCCACAGTCTTGCCGCCTCGGGGCAGCAAAGTCCCACGCCGACCTCGGTTATATTCTCCGTTTGCGAATAGAATCTCGGGTGCTCGCGGCAGATATCGCACAGCGCCCCCTCTCCGAAACGCAGTATAAGCTCGCAGAGATTATCCTCGCGCAAAAACGCGCACCGCTGTCCCTCTCTGCAAAGCAGAGCTTCGCCGTTTCCCCCGCGCAAAAGCTTTGAGTATACAAAATCACGGTCACTTCCCTGCAGTGAACCGTAATATTCATGTGAACGCTCATCAACTTCGATTTCCCAACCGGCACAGCACGTGTCGGGACAGTCGGACGCTATACATTTGAAGCTA
>JAZTXD010000027.1:0-1071 GCA_045636265.1 Candidatus Flemingiibacterium sp. | reverse complement strand
GTCTATCCAATCACCGAACGGCATATCCGGCTTTAATTTATCACTCGTTCTTCCGCATTGCTCCTTGAGTACTTCGAGCTTTTCAAGGCACTCGGTTTTGGTTTTTGCCAAAACGCTTTTTGTCCGTGGATTGCCGTTGTCGGCATAACCGACAACGACTCGTCCTTCCCAACGTCCGTCTTTTCGTAGGCGTACCGTGCCTTCTCCGTTTTTTCGTTTTTTGTTTGCCATTATTTACTCCTTTATCATTATTTTTTGCATCATATTGCCCACGACGGCGGATGCGTTCTTCTGCATATCGCTTGTTACGTGGGTGTAGGTGTCGAGCGTGAAGGAGGCGTTAGTGTGACCGAGGATGCCAGAGAGTGTTTTGGCATCGACACCGCTCTTCATCGCATGAGTTGCGAATGTGTGGCGTAGGTCATGGAATCGTATCAGCGGAAGCTCTGCGTGCTTCAGTATTACCTTTAGTTTTCGATAGGCTGCTTCGGGATGTATCGGCTGTTCGGGATTCAAGAATGCCGGAAACACCCACTCGGTGATAGCCGTTTGTTTACGCTTTTGCAGTACCTCTCTGACACTCGGCGGCATAGTGATAACTCGAGTACCCGTGATGGTTTTTGTTTCTCCGATGTTTACGCCACCGCCTTTCTTTACCGATACCGACCTTTGCACTCGGAGCTTGTTTGCATCGAAGTCAATGTCACTCCACTTGAGTCCGCAGATCTCACCGCGCCTCAGTCCTGTCAGTGCTTCTACATAGAAGAAGTCGCACCAATATTCTTCTTTCTTGATTTCTTCAAGGAAGATTTCGAGCTGTTCATCACCGAGAATCTGTTTCTCGGGATAGTTGGTTTTCGGTATCGTTGTACCGTTTGTCGGGTTCTTGGCTATGAGGCGTTCTCTGACTGCCGTATCCAAGGCTTCGTGGAGCATCATGTGAATACCACGCACCATACTATCGGCGAGTTCAAGTGAACCGTTTCGGTCTGGCTTCATTCTGCCTTCTTTTTTGATCTTATTATAAAATTTTTGCATATCGGCGGTCGTGAGCGATGAGAGCTGCTTGTC
>JAZTXD010000026.1:0-14621 GCA_045636265.1 Candidatus Flemingiibacterium sp. | reverse complement strand
ATTCCAATTCTATGGTACACTGTGACTGTAGAAAAGGAATGGCTTATTTTTTTTGGAGGTGACAGGCATGTTCGAAAACCGCTACGGCAATGTAAATCAGCAGCAACGATATATGTACGGTATACAGCCGAACCCCAACATTGTATACGGCCTTAACCGCGTCCCCGATGAAAGCTATGCACGAAGTATTTATATCCCCGAGGGCGTCTCGATGGCGATGTTTAACGAAACGCAGGACATTGTCTATATTGCGGCAAACGGAGGACGATATTTCAGGTCTTTCAGATTGATACCGCTTGAGGATAACAATTCGATCGCGCCGCCGAACCGTGCGGAAATACAGCAGATGATAAGAGAGGAGCTTGTACGAAATGGGTATATTTCAGGATATAGCACAACACCAAATTCAGCAGCCCCAGAATATCGCGGCACAGCCGCAGAACATGATGCAGGCGTTCAGCAATTTCATGCAGGCTATGCAGGGCCGCAACCCGCAGCAGGTACTGGATTCGATGCTCAGCAGCGGCAAGCTTCCGCAGGGAGCACTGCAGCAGGCTCAGCAGATGGCGCGGCAGTTTGAACCGATGCTATCAGGATTTTTTAAACGATAATACCGTCGGTGCGCAACGGCGATGTTATAAATAAATCAACAAATAACTACGGAGGTAAATAAACATGGAAAACAACTATAGCTTAGCCGATATCAGAGCGGCAACCCGTGACGACGACCGCGGTTATTACAACAACGGCTGTTGCGACGGTCTGTTCGGCGGCGGTGGACTTACCACAATCATTGTGATATTCTTCCTGTTCGCTATGATGGGCGGCGGCTTTGGCGGTTTCGGCGGTTTTGGCGGCTGGGGCGGCTTCAACGGAGCGGCGGCTAACGGTGCGCTCACCCGTGCTGAACTGCAGCAGGGCTTCGATACACAGGAGATCACCCGCAAGCTCGACGGTCTGACCAACGGTCTGAGTGACGGCTTCTACGCGCAGAACACTACCATGCTCAACGGCTTTGCCGGTGTAACTGCGGCGGTCAATGATGCGAGATTTGCAACACAGTCTTGCTGCTGCGAAACCAACCGCAATATCGACAGCGTGAAGTACGAGAATGCGCAGAATACCTGTGCGATCACTACCGCAATCCATGCCGAGGGCGAAGAAACCAGACGTATGCTTGCGGCGCAGGAAAACGCATGGCTCAGAGATCAGCTTGAACAGTCACGCAATGCAAACAGCAATTACCACCAGTCGCAGTACATCCTCGGTCAGATCGGCCGCTGGTACTCCAATCCCCCGTGCGATCCGTGCGCTGTAGGCGGCTACGGTTACAACAGGGGCAGCGGTTGCGGCTGTGGCTGCAGCTGCGGCAACATCTGACAATTAACCGAGCAGTTTAAGACTGTCTGACACAAAGGGAGGGCAGTGCTCTCCCCTTCATTATTATAATAAGAGGAGACAAACACATGATTCAGATATATTCGAACAACCCTACAGCCATTCTTGCCGGCGGTGATCTTCCGTTTACCGGCTTTAAATCCCGTAAGGGCTGCACCACTACGCTCAACAGCGGCGGCATCGCGCTCAACCGTGCCGGCGTTTACATGATCGTTGCCAACTTCTCGTATGAAGCTACTGCGGCGGGTGATGTTGTAATCAGCCAGCGCGTCAACGGTGTTGTATCTGACGTTGATACCGCAACGGCTACAGCAACCGCGCTCGGCGTAGTCAACCTCACCATACCGTCGCTTGTAGTGGTCCGCGACGAAGACTGCTCCTGCGGCAGCTTTGCGATGGTAAACTATCAGGTAGATGTAGCCGGTACGCTTATTTCGGCAAACGCAACCGTTACCAAGATCGTTTAAGGCGGTGAGCGCATGAACGAGATGAACGTCAAGGGCTTAGTCCGCACTATGCTTGACGGCCTTAAAGATGCGTCGATGCAGTACGAGTGGGCTATGAACGCACACCGCAGCGGCGACAAGGAGCTTGCAGCTCTGCATCACAACGAAGCTATGAAGCGGCTCAATGGTGTGAAAGAGTGGTACGATAAGAGCAAGTCCATGATGGGCGAAAAGCAGCTCGATCCAATTGGCGAAGTGCTCAAGTGCTATTTCGTGGACTGGTACCACGATCTCAACGGCAAAGTTGCGGCAATGAAAATGTGACACCATACCGGGCAGAAATGTCCGGTGTTTTTTGCGTTATTTAGGTACAAGTGTCGTATAAGTGTCGTACTACACTATTTTTTGATACAATCCATGATATTCAATTGCATACAAAGAACCCTCGAAATCCCTTGTGTGATAAGGCTTTTCGAGGGTTGATGTTTTGGCCCACCCGACAGGATTCGAACCTGCGACCATCGGAATCGGAATCCGATAAAGCACCATCACAGTACACCGCAGTAAACCGCGAAAGCCGTTGTAAAATAAGGCTTTTCGGGGATTGTGTTTGCTGTAGTGCGGCGTAATAAAGCGAAAATATGTCGTACAGGTGTCGTACAGGTGTCGTACTAAAAATTCAAATCCTTGCGCAGTGTTTCCACATCATTGTGGACGTAGATTTTCACAGTCGTATCAAGATCG
This sequence comes from Candidatus Flemingiibacterium sp., assembly GCA_045636265.1. Lineage (GTDB taxonomy): Bacteria > Bacillota > Clostridia > Oscillospirales > CAG-272 > Flemingiibacterium. The sequence continues at coordinate 12,033 of JAZTXD010000026.1, read as the reverse complement.
GCGTGTCCCAAAAACTTCGACACGGCGTATATGTTGCCCGTCTCACGGTACAGCCTTGTGCCGCAGGTGTGGCGCAGTTCGTGCGGAGTCAGCGCCGGGATGTCCGGATGTGCGGCGGTCAGCTCTCGCATGAATACGTCGTGCCGGCGATGGGCGAAATTAACCGGGCGAAGCAGTGCGCCGTCACGTCCGCATATCACATAGTGTTCATCGGCGGTGTACTTCCCCGCCCTTTTGCAATCGGCTATGTATTCGCATAAGTCGGGCGGAATCGGCAGTGTGCGCTTACTGGTGAATGTCTTCGGCTCATCCAGTACTGTGCCGCCGTTGCCCTCGGTTGCCGCCTGTCTTACGCTCAACGTGCGCTCTGTCAGGTCAATATCCATCCACTGCAATGCAACCGCTTCGCTTCGGCGCAGGCCCATATCAAGCATCAGAAGTATAGCAAGCCCAAACCGATGTGCAAATGCAAATTCACGGACCGTCTGGTACTGCTCTGGCGTATATACCCTACGCTGTTCGCCTACATTCACGACCGTAAACTTGACCGACCGCGCCGGATTCCGTGTACACAGCCCGTTGTCGATTGCCGAATTAAATATGCCGTTCAGACACAGCCGCATTTTTGATAATGTAGATTCATAGTAAACCGCCGCCTGTGCCGTGTAGAAGTCGCTTATGTGCACCGGCTTGATATCGCGCAGTTTCATTTTCCCGAAGTGCGGAAGCAGGTAGGCTTCGACCACGCGCACATATGTGTCATTGTATGTCTGCTCTTTTACTGCCGGGCGTTTATAGGATTCAAGCCAGCGATATGCCCATTCCGCAAATGTCAGATCGCGCTCGATGTAGCCCTCGCCGGTAATGTTCCCTGCTTCTACCTTAACTTTGTATTCCTCGGCTTTTTTACGGGCATCGTCACGGCTGACCGCGCTGTAGAACGATTTGCGTATCAGCGAGCCGTCGGGGTTCTTGCCGATTGTTATTTTTATCTCATGTAGTGTGCCGTGGTTCGGCAGTTCCTTTTTCTTGCGCGGCATTCAATACCTCCCGCATACTCTCGATAATCGACCTCTGCAATGCAATAACTTCATCCTTTGCCGCCAAAAGCTGCTCCTTATCGGCAAGCCGGGCATTGAGGTACTCGATGTTCTTATCTCGCTCTGCAATAAGCTCTGTGTAGGCGTTTATCGCGGTGTCGGCTATGACCTCCACAGGAGTGCTCTCGGCACTGTCGGCGGCAATACCTGCAAGTGAATCAAGCGATACGCCGAGCGCTTTGGCTATTAGTATGCCCTGTTCGAGCGACGGATCGCTCTCATTACTGAGAATTCGTGCAAGCGTGGAACGGGTAATACCGGTGAGTTCGGACAATGTTTTCTGCGTCATGTTCCGTTCGTGGAGCTTATTTCTTATATTTAAAGCAATGATATTCTGAATTGACATATTCTATACCTTAATATTGGGTGACGATATTCGTATTTTTGGGTGTTGCAATCCCACGTCGGCGGGTGTATAATATCGCCAGCACATCAGAGGAGGTGACAACATGAATAACACAGAGCGCAAAGCACTGGTCCGCAAAATCGGCTATGTACTCCGTGCGGCTACTCCGAAGCAGCTTGAATCCGTGTGGCGGTATGTCAAATGGGTTATGTTCGGGGAGGGGGAATAGGTGGGCGGCTACGGTGAAACGGTTGGTTTCATCGTGGGACTCCTTTATTGATTATTATTAATCAAAAATTGTCTTAACTCTGATATTGTATATCTCGGAGACAAGCGTTCGTTTGTAGTAAGATATGCAACAAACTTGCCGTTGCCATCTACAATAATTGGCGGTTCGTCTGCCATGTCATTGAATGCGCTTTTATCAGAATATTTGCTTCCATAATCGCCGTATTCATGCCAGATGCTTGTGTCTGAATATTTCCAACTATAGTCACCACTGAATTTATACCAAATACTTTCGTCATCCAAGTCATCGGTTACAAGTTTTCCAAGATACACTTTTCCATCATTTGAGTATAAGTGATATGGGAAAGAGTTAGTTACCAATGATGTTACATTGTTCGGCAAAACCGGAACATTATTATTGTTTCTGAGGCTTTGAGGAATGACAAGAATGCGTGGTATTGATCCGACGTCACAATTTAACGTAATATCTTTGCTTTTTAAATAATCTGAATACCAATCTGTTCCGTCAATTGGAGCTGTAAAGTCGTCTAATATTAATTTTCTGAGGTCAATAATGTTTTTCTCTTTGTTAGAAACAACATTATTATATGCAATTAGCAGCCTTTCATATAATCCATGCACTACATCATCAAGAGTTTTTATTGAATGATACCATTGAAAATATAATTCGCGTTTTTCGTCTGTAGGATTGCCCTTAAGCGATGCATTAACAAATTGTGCAAGTTCATACATCATGTCGCAAGATAATGATAACATGAACCTGTAATAGTAATCAAAAACATCGAGGATTTGATCTGAAACCATAGAAACCGAATTGTATGCGCTTTCTCTAAGAGCGCTATAATGATCTTTTATTTCCTGCAGTTCAGATATCATACGGTCATGAGCTTGAGAGGAAATATCATTGCTTGTGTAGCTGATAGAACCATCTAAACCATAAGCCATAACATAAGTGGATTTTTCTGCGAAAGCAACAAAATCCGGTGCATAATTTATGAATAGTGAAATGGAAAGCAAGTCCTGAATATATGCCGCATTTGCAACAAGCGCAGATTCATAAGATGAATCGCTTCGCGTTATGTCGGCTAAGTTGTTCTCGCTATACCAATCTACTTTTGCGCCTAACATTTCCGAAACAGCTCTCAGTGGAACATAAGTGGTATTATTATATAAGAAGTTATCTGCTGTAACAGGTTGACCGTTTACTTTAATATTTATTGTATTCGGATATACTTCAATGCTCTTTAACCCACTGCTCGCTGATACCGATAACGGAAATAGCAAGGTAATCGCCAATGCTGCGGAAAGGATTCTACGCTTCACCCCACATCACTCCTAAAAATAATGTATTAAATTTCAGTAAACGAAATACAAATGTACTTGACAATCCCATAAAATAGGATTATAATAATACCACAACAACAAAATTGTTGGCATGGAGGATATATGAGTAACGAATACGGTTTAACAAATAATCAGATAGAATTGATAGCGGCATACGAGTCGCTGTCAGATAAGGATAAAAAAGAGGTTATCGACTACTTGCGTAACCTTTCACGACAGAAAGAATCTGCTCCTGTTCTTTTGGCGAAAAACTATTATAAAGTTCAAGCAGCTCATTAATATCCGACCGCTTCAGCAGCTCATCCGTAATGGATGGGCTTTTTTTATTGTCCGGAGTAGGATCGTCCGTCTCTCCTTTAAGATAGACAACGGTTGTGTCGAGAATGTCAGCGATTTTATTTAGACGTTCTTCTGATATGTTGGTGTTATCTCTTTTTACGGTTCTCAACCACGTCCTGTCAACTCCGAGAGTCTTACATATATATACCTGCGATATGCCTTTTGATTTTGAATAAGCAATAATTCTGTCTACAATAGCCAATTTCAACACTCCCATTTTGTAACAAATAACAAATCTCTCTTTTTTGAGGTAAACTGCTTGACATTCCCAACAAAAAGAGGTATAATAATCTCGCAAACAAAAAAACAATAACCACAACAATCACAACAACAAACATCAAAAATATAATACCACAAAAAAGAGGTATTGTCAAGGAGGAACGACGAATTATAATGAACAATCACATCACAGCAAACGCAGACATCCGCAAAGAAATCGAAAGCTCGGGAGTTAAAAAGTGGGAGATTGCCGCAAAGCTCGGCGTACATCACAGCACATTCTCGGTATGGCTTCGTCAGGAAATGTCGGACGAGCAGAAAGCACAGATCCGCACGGCTATAGCGGAGGTGACGGAGCAGGGGTAAAAAAAGAGCAGGATGCTGCAACATCCCACTCAATTGGCAGAACTAATTATTATTCACAAACTCTGGAAAGCGAACCATCTTCGCCTATATATATGTACCTTAATATTTTACCCCTGCTCGAATATAATATCAGTTTGGCGTATCCTGCAAATAATTTTACTGTACTATATAAAGTCCATATTATTCCGCTTACGCTGTTATAAGCCGGAATGTTTACGGGTAACTGCATCGTGTAATCTTTTATATAAGATTCGCCGTCATGTATTTTTCTGAACAATCGCCGTTCGTGATTTGCTTTGAAAATATTACCGTATTGTTCAATGTAGATATCTGTAACAGATATGTCTTTATGTGTGCGATTGGTGAGCTCAACTGAAATCACATTAATTCCTTCGCTGGATCGTAAATCTCTAATGTTAGCACTCATTTTATTGAGGTTCTCGACAACTTCAGAAAAAACCTCAGTTATTCTCAAAGACATTAACCTGCGCTCGATTTCTTCGCGAAATTTGTCTTCAAAAATCTTAGAGAACACATGAGAAAACATTTTGATTTGCATCTTTACACCTCACTGAAAGGAGAACACATGGAACACACAAAACTCAAAAACCGTATGACCGAGCTCGGAACAAATCCGCGAAAGCTCGCACCGGCACTCGGTATATGCTACAAAACCATGCTTCTCAAAATGAACGGGAAGCTCGACTTCAAGTATTCGGAAGTAATAATCCTGTGCAAGATACTTGACATAGCAAACCCCCGTGACTACTTCGCAGAGAAATAAATTTCCCTACATATATTATAAGGCGCGTATATTAAGAAAATATAAATCAATGCAGAAATTTTTGTCACTGCAAAAAAAGAAAGGAATCACCGAAATGTCAGAAACAAAATTCGAAATACCGCAGATCATCACCGACCGATACGCCGCACTGTGCGACCTCGTGCAGAATCACTCAACCGACGGACGCGTCAAGGTCATCGACTTAGCTCGCTATTACGGCTGCGATCAGAACTACCTTGCCGACGTTATCAACACCGGGCATGCGCCGTTTGCGTTCTGCCCCGGCGATAAGAAGCGCGCGGTCAGCTATATCGGAGTACTGCCGTTGTTTATGTTTGAGACGCAGGGCGTGCTCATGAACAAGCGGTTTATTGTAGAGCGGAGGTGACGGCATCATGACACCGTTAATCGAACTCGCCGCACCGCGGGTAATGAAACGCCGCGCCGCTATGCAATCGCGCATCGACAGTGTACCGCGAGCGATCAAACGCCGTGCCGCGATGAATATGCACACCTGCAACATGCACATGCAGTCGATACACACGCGCACCCGCCTATACCTCAACAGCCGCCGTCTGCGTGAATTGCGCAGCGGATTGGGAATGACACAGCTTCAGCTCGGCGAGACCTCCGGCATATCAAATTCCCGCATCTGCTGCTATGAGAGGAAAGACGTATGCGTCCACATACTCACGGCAAACGCACTGGCGGCGGCTCTCGGTGTGACGGTCGGCGAAATAGCAAGGCAAACGGAGGAGCTGTGACATGGGCGACAGAATACGTTTACTGCGTGAAAAGCGCGGGCTTACCCGTTACGCACTGGCGCACAAGATACACTGCGAGCCTATCAGTATAATGCTGTGGGAGGAAGGCGCTACGACACCCACGGCGCGGTCGGTGCAGAAGATGGCTGACTTCTTCGGTGTGACGGTGGGCTACATACTGAACGGCGGTGATACCGAGTGAACAAACTCCGCGAATTCCGCCTCGACGCCGGCTTTTCGATTACAAAGCTCGCCGATAAAATGGGTGTACATCCGTCGACAATATGCTCATGGGAGACGGAGGCGTCACACCCTCAACATTACCAGATACGGCGGTTGGCCGTACTGCTTGGTTGCGAACCAGATATGCTCGAACTGACTCCGGCAGTCAGCAGGAGGCCGAACACGCGCCCGGAACCGCAGACGAGCGAAATGGCATCGATACTGTACATGCGGTTTATGGAGCTGAGCCTTGACGAACAGCGGTATATACTGGCATATACAACGCCTGAACCGTACCGCACGGCAGTCAAACGCATATGCGAGGGACGGCTGACGCGAGAAGAATTGGCGACGATCACGCGCATGATGGGGGAGTGTGGCGGCATATGATGACCGCACACTGCATCCCGTGTATATACCGGCGCTATCTCGGCGGCAGCGAATATTACTGCGCATACTACGTCGACACAGGCAAAAAACGCCCCTGCCCCGGCGGTGACGGCTGTACGGCGCGTCTGATTCTGCCGCCTGAGGAACGGGAAGCGTACCTCAGAGAGCATCGCGAACCGCCTATTCCGGCGCGTCCCACACGGGATATGATAGATGATGACTTTATCTGGGACAGCCGGGGGATTTTGGATGGATGGTATAAGACATGACCGGACTTTTACACCTTGCTTGCATGGCTCTGCTTGTCGTGGAGCTGGCTTGCATGATATTAATGATAGGAGAATGAGACATGACACTCGAAACCATGTGCGCACAGCAGGCGCGGTTTATCAAGCAGCAGACCGAGCTGATCGAGCATTTGCGCGACGAAGTTGAGCGGCTTACGACCGAGGTAACCGCACTCGAAGAAAAAATAGACCTCAAAGACATTCTTATAAATGAAATATTCCGAGCACATATCAACGGCGGCGGACGTGCAATCACACTCAAACACAGCCGCTTAGTCAACGACGGTACACCGATAGCGTTGTGCTATGAGCAAATCGACAACATAGACTGCACGGTGTTGAGGGCATTGCGATGAAGCCTGAAACCATGTTACCCGAAAGGCTCAGAGAACTGCGAAGTGGTATAAAAATGACGCAGGCACAAATAGCAACCGCGCTGGGCGAAAGCGTAACGAACTACAACAAATGGGAAAACGGCACAGAACCGGCGTTGAGCACTATAATTAAAATCGCAAAGTTTCACGGAGTAACTACGGATTACCTGCTCGGCTACAATAAGCCGCAGAACCCCGATGAATGTATAGTGCGTATTACCGCAGACGTTCGCGAAGATGCAAAGCGGCTTGCCGGGCAGACGGGAATATCCGTTGACGAGCTTGTTAACCGTTTGCTTAGGATAGCGTTATCAGGGAGGTGATGTGATGAAAGCCCGCGCCGGAAAGACGACGTTCGACCATCTGCCGAAAGAGATGCAAAACACCTTAAAGGGTATTGCAAATCAGCTTGCGGAGGAACGATGGGCGGAAGTACAGGGCATAGCGTCAGAGCGGTTTCTTTACGCACTCGCGCTTGCACTCAATGACAGACTCGGCTACCGTGAAAAGGGTATTATGATGATACTGAGTGCGGTCAACGAAATCCTTGTAGGCTACAGCGAGGACTGCTACACTCCCAAGGAAAGCCGCGTAGGTACAACCGATCTTGAACGCATAACAAACGCCATGAAAGCCGAGCTTGAAAGCAGAGGGATAACGCTCGAATGGAATTAATATTAACCGAAAGGAAGAAAAATAATGAAAACCATACGCCTTATAAAACTCAGCATTGAAAACTTCAAAAGGATACCGCGCCTTGAGCTCGACTTCAACGGTACAGACTGGACGATCTACGGCCGCAATGCCGCAGGAAAAACAAGTATTTACGACGCTTTTTACTGGCTGTTGTTTGACAAGGACAGCCACGGCGCAAAGGATTTTGATGTAGAGCCCCGTAACGCCGATGGTACAGTAAAAAATCCCGAGGCTGTGACCAAGGTAAATGCCGTACTTGACTGCGACGGCGCAATGTACTGTTTTGAAAAGCATTATTACCAGAAATGGCAGCAGCAGCGCGGCTCGGCTGAGAAGTCATACACAGGCAATACCGCAGAGTATTACATCGACGGTGTACCGCTTAAGAAGTCCGAGTATGAAGCAAGCGTCAAGGCGATTGTTCACGAAGATCTGTTCAAGCTCCTTACAAACCTTACCGCATTTACCTCGCTGCACTGGACCGAGCAGCGCAGTATACTTTTTGATATGTGCGATATCGGCGATGATCTGACGCTTATGAGTACCGATGAACGCTTTGCAGAGCTTGCCGAGGATATAGGCAGACGGTCGTTCACCGATTACCGGAAATACCTTGAAGCACAGCGCAAAACCATTGTGAGCGCCAAAAACGCAGTGCCGCCAAGAATCGACGAGAATATACGCACGATCAACGAATACGGCAATATCGACAGTGCATCTGCAAATGCGGAACTCGCACAGCTTACCGAACAGGCTGCCAAACTGAGGGCGGAAAGCTCCGATGCGGGCAGTGACAAGGCTGTTGCGGAGCTTAATATATCCCTTGCACGCATTGAAAACGAGCGCCGTGCGCTCATGCTCGAAAACGACGAATACCGAAGCAAACAGCGCAATACCGACAGTGCTGCCGAGAAGTTACGCCTTGAATCCGAAAAGAACATGCTTGCAACGTCACTTAGAGCTACAGAAGCAGACCTCAACCATGCGGCATATATAGCAGACGGCAAGGAAAAGCGGCTTTCGGAACTCCGCGAACGCTACAAGACCGAGAGCGAAGCGGAATTCAACGGACTCAAACCGTGTCCGACTTGCGGCAGACCTTACGACGACAAGGATATTAAAAAGGCAATGGACGCTTTCGATGCGCATAAGGCTGAAACGCTGGGCAATATCGCCGCCGATGGCATGACATTGGGCGCAGAAGTCGAAGAAGCCAAAAAGAAAGTATCTGAATGTGAAAAGCACCGTGACGAAGCAAAGTCCGCCCTTGATAAGGCAATTGCGGCTTATGAGGGCTACACCGTTGAAACTCCGGTTATATCCGATATGCCCGACTATGACAACAAACTGGCAGACTTACACAAACGTGAGGAGGATACTCGGAAAGAGATCGACCGCCTTGCAAGAGAGCGTGATAGCATACGCGCAGAGCTGAGACAGCGTATAAGCGACATTGAAGTAAAAATGCGCGGACTCAGTGCGGTAGTATCTCGTGCGGCGCTTGCCGAAGCAGCAAAGGAACGAGTTGAAGAACTTCGCGCCGAGGAACGCAGACTCGCTGATCAGATCAACAAAACGGACAAGCTCCTTTCTCTCTGTGCTGATTTTACCAGATATAAGGTAGGATTCGTGCAGGATTCGATAAACAGCAGATTCCGCATTACGAAATTCAAGCTGTTCAATGAGCAGAAGAACGGCGGCCTTGAGGAATGCTGCGAGGCTACTCACAACGGCATAGGCTTCAACCGCAGTCTGAATGACGGTGCAAGAGTCAATGTGGCGCTTGACATTATAACCGCGCTTTCGGCATATCACGGTGTGAGCGTACCGTTGTTTATAGACAATGCGGAACGTGTAACCGGACTGCTTGAAACAAATACACAGACAATAAAGCTGATGGTATCGGCTGAAGACGAAGAATTGAGGTGCGTAGAAAATGGCATTACTTGCGAAGAAGAAGGCAAAATCATCAGTACCGCCGCTGGCTGCTGACACTTACCCGGCTGTGTGCGTCGGAGTGGTCGATCTCGGCGAACAGCACTCGGAAAAATTCAAGAACTATCAGAATAAGGTTATGTTCCTGTTTGAAATAATCGGTGAAACGGTCGATGTTGACGGTGAAGCAAAACCGCGCTGGCTGTCAAAGGAGTTTACTTTATCTCTGAGCGAAAAAAGCAATCTTGCAAAGACAATTGAGGCATGGACGGGCAGGGAGATCACCGAGGATGAATCGGAAAACGGCTATGATGTTACTCAGCTTGTGGGACGTTCCGCGCTGGTAGTGGTTACCGTAAAAGAGAACGACAACGGTTCATTCAATGATATCACCGTCATCACAGCGCCGCCGAAGCGCATGGAGATTCCCGACGCAGAAAGCGAACCGCTGTGCTTTATCATCGAAGAATGGAACACAGAGGTATTCGAAAAGCTCCCCGAGTGGATTCAGAACAAGATCAAGAAGTCCACCGAGTACCAGACAAAGTATGCACCTGCTGAAAAAGTTGCGTTCAAGGACGGTGATAAAGCCGGTGAAACCGATGAAAAAAGCGGTGAAACCCATGCAGAACCGGTGAATACAGATACAGTCCCGTTTTAAGGAGGGTACATGAACTTTATATCACTTGCAAGCTCATCAAAGGGCAATGCGTATATCGTAGAGGACAGCGAAAGCGGTGAAAAACTCCTGCTCGAATGCGGAATACCTTACGCAAAGCTAAAAAAATGCCTTGACCACGACTTTTCAAATATCGTCGGCTGTCTTGTAACGCATGAGCACAAGGACCACGCGCTCTCTGCTTCATCACTGCTTCGCGACGGTATCAACGTGTACACTTCCTACGGTACGGCGGCGACCTTTAAGAACGGTGAGCTTGCCAACCTTATAGAGGAAGGCGATCAGTTTAACGTCGGAGGCTTTGAGGTGCTTGCTTTCAGGACATTTCACGATGCAGCCGAACCGCTCGGATTTCTTGTCAGACGCGGAGGCGATATGCTGTACTTTGCGACAGACACCGTGAACCTTAATGTGTTTGCGGACGGTGTTACGATCTACGCACTTGAAGCCAACTTCGACAGGGACATTCTCGAACGCAACGAACACATAATCGAAAAGGTCAAGGAACGAACAAGCCGCTCGCATATGGAGATCGGTATGCTGTGCGAATACATCAAGAAGTGCGATCTTTCGGCGGCAAGGGAAATACATCTGCTGCATTTATCGGCGGCTTGCTCAAACGAACGAGAATTTATAAGACGGGTACAGTCTGTTTGCGGAAATGTTCCGGTGACTGCCTGCCCGGTATGAGGTGACAATGGGACGACCGATTTCGAACGGAGCGCGATATTTCCCGCTTGACGTTGATTTCGCAACCGACCCGAAAGTGCGGACACTCAGGGCACGGCATGGCGCGGAAGGAGTAATGTGTTACATATATCTGCTCTGTGCCGTGTTCCGTGAGGGTTATGCGATAAAGTATGACGATGATCTTGTATGTGCGCTCTCACTTGACGTCGGAGTGCCGGAGGAAAAGGTTAAAGAGCTTGTCGCATTCTTTGCAGATCGGGGACTTGTGGACGCGGATGTACTTAGTAAATATAACGTGCTGACATCACACGGGATTCAAAAGCGGTTTCAAGAGATCGTTCGTACCCGTGCTTCAAAGCGGACAATCAGCGTTGTGGAAAACTTGTGGATATTATGTGGACAAGAGACAGAAAAATTTATCTCAATTGTTCCCAATAATTGTTATTCCGGGATTAACTATAGTTTTTCTGAGATTAACGGTAGTTTTTCCGAGATTAACCCGAGTTTTTCCGAGATTAATGCACAAATAAAAGAAAAGAAAATAAAAGAAAAAGAAATAAAAGAAAATGAGAGTATGCCGACTGCGTCGGACAGCCCACACACGGACAGTGCAGAGAGAAAAAGCTATGGAAGTTACGGTAATGTCTGGCTTAATGCTGCCGAGTTTGAGAAGCTGCATGAGATGTACAGTGACGCTGATGCGAAGATTGAGCGGCTGGGCGAGTACATGATGACGTCCGGCAAAAACTACGCAAGCCACTACGCAACGATTGTGCATTGGGCTAAAGAGGACGCGGCAAAAGAACCGTCAACATCGAGCTTCGACACCGAGGAATTTTTCGAAGCCGCGCTGCGCAGGGCACAGGAACAGATCAATTTAAGTAACGGAGGCAGCAACGCATGAACATATGTATATTCAAAGGCTGGGTGCAGGAAAAGCCCGAACTCAAACTCACACAGAGCGGCAAACAGGTAACGTCGTTCCAGATAGGTGTTCCGCGCAGATACAAGGGCGCTGACGGCAAACGCGCTTACGATTACATCACCGTCGAGGCATGGGAGAACTGCGCTGAATTCTGCTCACGTCACCTCGACAAAGGCAGTGAGGTAGCTGTTGAGTGCGAACTGCGTATCGACAAGTACCAAAAAGACGGTCAGAATCGGTACAGACACACATTTGTGCTGAACGATTACCCCGATCTGTGCGGCTATCATCGGACAAGCGACAGGGCGGCACAGCCGACGAACG
>JAZTXD010000025.1:0-24311 GCA_045636265.1 Candidatus Flemingiibacterium sp. | reverse complement strand
CCACCAATTCACCAACATCACTGATGAAAACTACCACAGATGCGTGTTCAGCTTTTACGATATTCCTATGTTTGAGGAGCTGATAGAAAAGTGCATGCACAGCCCCAGGGTAATCGAAGCCGGCAGTGAGCAGCGGCAGTTATTTCACAAGATGAACGAGATCATGGAATCAAATTCAACCGAGCGTGAAAAGCAAATTCTGATGCATTCTCTGCTCGCGCTTATACTCAATGAGCTCGCCCATGAGCACGCAACCGTAAAGGCCGGCAGCAGGCTCTCGGAAACCACATCGAAGAGCATTGAGATTATCAACGCAAACCTTTCGGGCAAAATTTCAGTTTCCGAGCTGTCGAAAAAGCTCAATGTGTCGGTGTCCACCCTCACGCAGACCTTTAAGCGAGATATGAACATCTCCGTTTACAGATACATCTTAACAAAAAAGCTGATGCTCGCCCAGCAGAAGATAAAGGACGGCGAATCCGCGACTTTAGCGGCTGTGCAGTGCGGATTTGCGGATTATTCTGGATTCTACAAGCAGTATAAAAAGATGTTCGGCGTTCCACCGTCTGAAAAGGCGGCAAGGTTTGATACGCTGTGATGCGGAAAGCGGACAGTTATCCCTTGACAATCTCACATATCTGCTATATAATAAAATTACCGAAAAATCATCCGATAAAAGGAGAATACATATGATAATCAAATCCACCGAATACAAAAAAGATGCAAGAGCAAATATGAAGGGCGGCGACGGCACGGTTTATGTTACCGAATTTGTTACTGCCGCAGAACTTAACGAAAAAGGACGCCTTTTCGGAAATATCCATCTCGATCCCGGCGCATCTATAGGCTACCACGTACACGAGGGCGAAAGCGAGCTTTTCTACGTTGTGAGCGGCGAGGCTGTGTACAACGACAACGGCACGGAATATCCCCTTCATGCAGGTGACACCGCGATAGTTAAAGCCGGAAACGGTCACAGCATTGCAAACAAAGGCACCGAGCCGGTGGACCTTGTTGCGCTCATTGTTTACGCGTAAAATCATAAAAAGCATCCCCGACAGACATAAAATCTGTCGGGGATTTTCTTCTGTTATTTCTTTGTAAACCAACGCATTGCGTGGCGCGAATAAGTGTTTGTTACACGCATCGTGTAGGGATCGTAATAACGTCCGGCAACGTGTCCGTCACTGCGAACGATCGCCCAGCCGAAATCCCAGTTTTTTTCCTCATACACCATCGGAATCGCAGGGCGCACGCGAACAAACGGACGGGTTTCCGCAACCATATATCCCGTTTCGCTGTAATAGTAGTGCGGTCCGGTTGTTATGAAAAGCTCGTGATGGGGGAGATTGGTTTCGCCCCACAGCCCCTCACAGATACCGGTGATTGCGACCTTCAGCTCCTGTCCGGCGTTCGATGCCTCATCAATGGCTTTAGGGGAGCCGTGGATAGGATTCCCCATCTCATCGTGAGCGTAGATCTCTTCCCATTCATCCTGCACAAGGTATTTGTAGGAGTAGAAATCGTAGATAAAGTTACTCGATGGTGCAGCTTCGACTCCGTCCTCGCTGAGCGTGTGATACTTCGACATATCAATGCCGCAGTAGCCGTAAGGCGGATCGTACGGAGGTTCGGGAGTCGGGGACTCGTTATACCCGTGGCTGTCGAGATACGGACGTGCTACCGCCTGATGTCCGTCCTCGTTATACATAAAGAAGGACATCGACGAACGGTCCCCGAAACGGTCGGGGAGCGTTACCGGCTGACGGAGCGTCATCATTGCCGCAACCCATTTATCCTCTATTAAGTAAGTTGCCGGAAAATCGGAAACCTCGCGTATAATCTCGCTGTTCGGGGAGCCTATGTTAATATGCTCGTTGTGGCGGAACTCCGTGTAGATTCGCAGGTCTGCCGCGCGGCGAATCGCATCGCGAAGTGCCTCGGGCGAGCCGTTCGCCACATTTCTCTGCATGTCAAGCTCAAGTACACATCTTTTTGTCTGTGCCATAATTTTTCTCCTTACTGTTTGATTTTGCCCCGACGCCTGTATTCACTCGGGGATATTTTTTCTCTTTTGAGAAATGCGCGCCGCATGGCAGGCGCACTGCAGAATCCTGCCGCTGTTGCGATTTCTTCCATGGATTTATCCGTTGTAAGAAGCAGTGCCTTGGCACTTTCGAGTGCGCGCTCGGTGCGTATTTCTGTGAGATTTTTTCCGTACATTGACTGAATGATACGTGTTGTGTGGCGCATGGAATATCCCGTGCTCGCCGAAATATCCTCAAGCGTATATGACGGCTCGTTTACCATACACTCCACCAGATATTCCATACTGTGCACGCGGTGTCTGGTCTTTAAGAACTTCTCTTGTCCCCCAAATCCGTCAATATCATTAAACAAATGATAAACGATTTGTCCAACCAGCACTTTGAGCCGACAGTAAACACCAACCGTGAGCGCATCCGACTCATTTTTGAATTCGCTCACACACTGTAAAAGCGCACGCGATGCCGTAAACGGCGTATTTGCAGCTGTATCAAGTGCTTGACGGAAATATGAATAAAAGCCGTCCGCTACGTCCGTTTTTTCCAGTGACAGATGCAAACTGATGAGTTCTCCGCGTGTCATTCGGTCATAAGAATAATGCTCTGTTCCCGGTTTTAGAATAAGGAACTGCCGTTTCGCGAGCGGAATAGACCGTCCCTCTACACTAAACGTGTACGAGCCGTCGGCCATGATGTGAAGCTCGTATGTTTCATGTGCGTGCAGGGTTATCACAGCATTTTTCACAAATTCTTCCCCCCACACCTTATAAATGCCGAGCTTTGCTCCCGCATATTCGCTGCAAACCAGATCAAAGTGCATATCTTTCATTAGCCGTCCACCTCTCCTCGCGAATATTATATCACCTGAGCCTTGACGTGCAATACAAATTCGGACATATTTTCGCATTTATGTCCATTTATGAGCGGTATATACATTATAGCCCATATGTAAGCAAAATGCAAGCATACCTGCAATTTTCTCTGTCGGAAATCCGGTATGTTAAAATAAACCTACATAAATTATAAATAAAATATAATCCCCCCACTATTTAGTCCTTGCAATTTATACTTGTCTGTGGTATAATATAAACGTCGAATTATGTCTTCTGAACGGAATGTTGACAGTATCGGCATATCATATCAACAAAGAAAGGTATATAAGCATGGCTTTCCATCTTCGCGGAGTACACACTCCGCACAGAAAAAATACAATAAAACAGCCAACCGTGCAAATGTCGGCACCACAGTCTGTTGTGATACCCATGGTCATGCACATAGGCAAGAGTGCAGCTCCCACAGTCAAGGTGGGCGACTTGGTTAAGGTCGGCACCAAAATCGGTGAGGCAGACGGCAAAATATCGTCAAACATCCACTCAAGCGTTTCCGGCAAGGTTGTGAAATTGGAAGAATATCTCCAGCCCACGGGAGAGGCAACCACAGCAGTGGTTATCGAATCCGACGGCGAAATGACAGTTGATCCGGCAGTTTGTCCCCCTACTGTTAACAGCAAGGACGAGCTTATCTCTGCAATTCGCGAGAGCGGCATTGTGGGACTCGGCGGCGCAGGCTTCCCGACTCACGTAAAGCTTGATGTCGATCCGGCACGCATTGAATATCTCATAATCAACGGCGCAGAATGTGAGCCGTATGTCACCAGCGACACAGTAACTATGCTCACAAGAGCCGACGATATGGCGTATGCCCTTCGTCAGCTTAATAAATTTATGGGAATCGGCAACGTAATCATCGGCATTGAAAACAACAAAAAAGAGGCAATCGCCGCTATGCGTGAAATGGCCGCCTCAATAACAGAATGCACTGTAAATGTGAAGTCACTGCCCTCCGTATATCCGCAGGGCGGCGAAAAGGTGCTGATCTATCACACCACCGGACGTAAAGTGCCCGCAGGTACATTGCCCATAGACGTCGGATGCATTGTGCTCAACTGCACCACTCTCGCGGAAATCGGCGCGTATCTGAAAACAGGTATGCCGCTTACCCAAAAGTGCGTTACGGTAGACGGCGGCGCTGTGAAGAATCCGCAGAACGTAATCGCTCCTGTCGGAACTTCGATCGCAGATATCTTTAACTTCTGCGGCGGTCTTGTTGAAGAGCCGGAAAAGATCATATACGGAGGCCCTATGATGGGTGTCACAGTACCCGATGCCAAATATCCGGTGCTGAAGAATACAAATGCCGTGCTTGCTTTGACGCACAAGGAAGCAAAGCTTCCGAAAACCACCGCGTGCATTCGCTGCGGCTCGTGTACAAACACATGTCCTTTCGGACTTGCTCCCGCTTCCATTGCCTTGGCGTATGAAAAGAAGGACGCTGAAGAATTAAAGGCTCTGTTTGTTGATAGCTGTATGGAATGCGGATGCTGCAGCTTTGTCTGCCCCGCTAACCGTCCGCTTGTTCAGACGAATAAGCTCGCAAAGCAGCTTTTAGCGCAAGAACAGAAGAAGGAGGCAAATAAATAATGGATGCCTTGAAAAAACTATCGGTTTCTCCCCATATTCACAGCGGCAGATCAACCACGCGTATCATGCTCGACGTTTTGATCGCTCTGCTCCCTGCCACTGTTGCCGGCGTTCTGATATTCGGCTGGCGCTCGTTACTGCCAATAGCCGTGTCTGTGGTATGCTGTGTGGTATTTGAAGCCATTTTCAATCTTATTACCAAAAAAGGGCAAACAGTCGGTGACCTTTCGGCGGCTGTTACCGGTCTTCTTATTGCACTTAATGTGCCTGCAAACATTCCGCTCTGGCAATGCGTTATCGGTTCTTTGTTTGCTATCATCATTGTAAAATGTCTGTTCGGCGGTCTGGGAAACAATCTTGTGAACCCCGCTGTTACGGCACGTGTATTCATGCTTGTGGCATTTGAAACAATGACAGCGTCCGCGTTCCCGGTTGACTCTGTTGCGAGTGCAACCCCTCTCGCGGCAGAAACGATGCCCTCGCTTCTCACCATGTTTCTCGGAAATCACGGCGGAGCAATCGGTGAAACCTGCACTGCGGCTTTACTGCTCGGCGCCATCTATCTGTTAGCTCGACGCGTGATCACATGGCACATCCCGGCAGCGTTTATCGGAACTGTGTTTGTTTTCGCGCTGTTTATGGAGGGCTTTGATGCCACCTCGGCGCTGTCCTTTGTAATGGCAGGCAGCCTTGTTATCGGTGCTGTCTTTATGGCTACCGACTATGTAACCTCTCCGTCTAGCGCATGGGGCAAGATAATCTTCGGACTCGGCGCCGGACTTCTCACCTGCCTTATCCGTTATTTCAGCATTTATCCCGAAGGTGTTTCCTTCGCTATTCTCTTTATGAATATACTTACTCCCTATATCGACAGATGGACAAAACATAAAGTGTTCGCAACGGGAGGTAAAAAGGCATGAAAAAAAGTATAAAAAATCTTCTCGTCTTCGTTGGTGTCTGCACAGTGATGACACTGCTTTTAGCAATCACCAACTATTTTACAGCTCCCATCATTCTTAAAAATCAAAACGCTTCCGCAAACGCGGCGCTTCTCGAGGTAATGCCCGAGGGTAAGGGCTTTGAAACAGTTGCAATTGAAGAATACACATTACCCGCCACAGTAACCGAGGTTTACAAGGAAACATCGGGAATCGGATACGTTGTAAAGCTAGTTACTGCAGGTTACGGCACCGACATGGTAATCATGTGCGGCGTTACGGGGGACGGCGTTGTAACCGGTGCAACCTGCATTTCTTCAAACGAAACCCTCAGCAAGGAAAAGACCTATGGCGAGAACTTCGGCGGTAAAGACGCCGCAGGAGTTGACGCGGTTGACATAATCGGCGGCGCTACAAAAACAACCGAGGCGTACAAAAACGCCGTTAAGGATGCGCTCAACACCGCTATCATTCTCGGCGGCGGCTCTGTTGATATCCGCACCGAGGAAGAAATACTTGCAGACAATCTCACGGCGGCACTTCCGGCTGGCGAAGGAAAGTTTGAAAAGTTGTTCCTTGCAGAGCTTATCGAAAATGTTGATGCCGTTTACGTCGCAGAAAACGGAGCTGGATATGTATTCGTTATCGGCGAGCAGTTCATCGGCGCTCTTGCTGACGGAACCGTTGTCACCGAGGGCGTGGAGAATGCCGAGACAATCACGAGTGCGGTTGCTGCGATTCAGTCCTCTGTCGCAACGGATATCGATATCTCCGCTTATGAAGACCTTGCCAAAACGGTTATATCCGCCAAGAAGACCGCTTCGGGCAACTATATAGTTGAAACCAAGGGAGCCGGCTACGGCATCAAGGGCGGTAACGAGTATCACCCCGCATCGGGCGAATACATCGTTGTACGCGTATCTATGACGGCTGACGGCAAGATCATCGACTGTCTCACGGTATCCGAAGCCGAAACAGACGGACTTGGCGATGCATGTGCTGATGATGACTTCTACAGCCAGTTCGTCGGCAAAACCGAAGCAGATTACACCGAGATAGACGCTATCAGCGGTGCAACCATGACAACCGACGGCTACAAGCAGGCTATTGAACGTGCCTTTAAGGCAGTAGAAATTCTGAAAGGAGGGGAATGATTATGAGCAAAAACAATTCACTTGCTGTTTTAACAAACGGAATTATCAAAGAAAATCCCGTTCTGGTGCTCATTCTGGGCACATGCCCTGCCCTGGCAACAACCACCACAGTTACCGGCGCACTCGGCATGGGACTTGCCGCACTGGCGGTTCTGTTCTGCTCAAACATCTTCATTTCGCTTCTTCGTAAAATCATCCCCGAAACCATGCGTATTCCCTGCTACATCGTAATCATCGCAGGATTCGTTACCATAGTAAGAATGCTGGTGCAGGCATTCTTCCCCGAACTTTACGAAACGCTTGGAGTATATCTTGACCTGATTACCGTTAACTGCATTATTCTCGGCCGCGCCGAAATGTTCGCAGGAAAGAACAGCGTTGGCGCATCCGCACTCGACGGAATCGGCATGGGACTTGGTTTTACACTTGCGCTCGGTGCTATGGCTACCATTCGAGAAGTGTTCGGAGCCGCATCCTTTGCCGGAATCGCCATTCCCTTTTTGGAAGAATACAAAATCTCGTTCTTAGCAAAAGCTCCCGGAGGACTTCTTGTATACGGACTGCTTATCGCACTTGTGTACGCTATCACCAAGGGTAAGGCACCGGCTAAAACATCCTTCTCCTGCGAGGGCTGTGTTCATAAGGGAACCTGCCATGCTGAGAGCTGCAAAGTAAAGGAGGCTCAAAACTAATGGAACAGTTAAGGCTTCTCATTATAATCATGCTGTCCGCAGTTTTTGTGGATAACTACGTGCTCTGCCGTTTCCTTGGAATATGTCCTTTCCTCGGCGTATCGAAAAAGCTTGACCAGGCAACCGGCATGGGCGTGGCTGTAACGATCGTCATGCTCCTTGCTGCGGCGGTAACATGGCCCATTCAGCATTTCGTTCTTAACACACTGAACATGGGATATTTACAGAATATTGTTTTCATTCTGATTATCGCAACTCTGGTTCAGATTATGGAAATGGTCATCAAAAAGCTCTCCCCCTCGCTTTATAAGGGACTCGGCGTATATCTTCCCCTTATCACTACCAACTGCGCAGTTCTCGGAGTTACTATAAACAATATAATCGACGGATACTCCTTCGTTGAATCCATGGTAAGCACCCTGGGCTGCGGCCTTGGCTTCCTCTTGGCAATGGTACTCTTTTCGGGACTTCGCTCCAGAATCAACGAAACAAACATCCCCACGCCCTTCAAGGGACTTGCCGTTACCCTTATTGCCGCATCCTTTATTTCCCTCGCATTTATGGGATTTGGCGGAATTGTAGAAAATATTTTTGCTTAATAAAAGGATACTGTATATGGAAATTTTAATTGCATTTCTTTTTATGCTTGCTATCGCGCTGGTGGCTGGAATTTTACTGCTCGTTTTCTCTCATCTTTTTGCGGTAAAGAAAAATCCGATTGAGAAGGCAGTCAGAGAGTGTCTTCCCGGCATCAACTGCGGCGCCTGCGGCTACAAGGGCTGTGACGACTACGCCGCCGCACTGGCAGAGAACGGTGCTAAACCCAGTCTGTGCATCCCCGGTGCACAGAAGGTTGCCGACCAGATCAGCGATATTCTCGGAATAGAGAAAACACAGGTTGAAGACGTGGTTGCGTTTGTGGCTTGTAACGGTCACTGTGAGGCAACCTCCAAGATTTCAAGGTATGAGGGCGTGCAGACCTGCCGTGCGGCTTCCATGCTCTACGGCGGTCCTAATTCCTGCCGCTATGGCTGCCTTGGACTCGGCGACTGTGCCGCCGCTTGCCCGTCAAATGCTATTTGCATGGCAGACGGAATCGCGCGTGTGGACACCGCACGCTGTATCGGCTGCGGACTTTGTAAGCAAACTTGCCCCAAAGAGATAATCACTATGCTGCCGCAGGAGGCAGCCACCGCCGTAATGTGCAGCAACACTCAAAAGGGCGCTGACGCACGCAAGGTTTGCAAAAACGCTTGTATCGGATGCAAAAAGTGCGAAAAGGCGTGTCCCGGCGGCGCAATCACAGTAACGGATAATTTGGCTGTTATTGACTATAATAAGTGTACACACTGCGGACACTGTGTAAACGAGTGCCCGACGGGATGCCTTAAAACAGTCTTTTTCCCGAATATTCCGGAGGATTGCGATATAAAATCGCTTGTTGAATAATTATGAAAGAACCAAACAGTACCGGTAAATCTCACCGCAGAAACGATATTATCTTCATTGCCGTAATACTGCTGATTGCCATGATCGGAATGTTATATTTATTTGTTTTCCGTAAAAGCGGCAACGTAGTAAAGGTCACGGTTGACGGAGAGGTGTACGGCACATATTCCCTGTCGGAGGATGTCACCGAGGATATCATAACCGGAGATGACGGATCACAGCTTAACCGGCTTGTCATCCGCGACGGGAGGGCGTATATGGAGCACGCCACCTGCCCCGACGGAATCTGCGTTGACCACCGCCCGATATTCAGGGACGGCGAGAGCATTGTGTGTTTACCTAATCGCGTCGTTATCACGGTGATTACCGAGGACAGTACAGACGCGCCCGATATCGTGGCGTAGCGAGGGAGAGTATAATGGGAAAATCCAGAAAAATCGCCTTTCTCGGACTTTGCACAGCACTGGCGCTTATACTCGCTTATGTGGAGATCCTGATTGGCCCCCTGTTTCCGTCAATACCGGGAATAAAAATGGGTCTGCCGAACATCGTTATCATCTTCTTGCTTTACAGACGCGGTGCCGCCTCTGCCGCGGCGGTTTCGCTACTTCGTATTCTTTTGGTAAGCATGCTTTTCGGCAACGTTGTGGCTCTTTCCTACAGTCTTGCGGGTGCGGCTCTGAGCTTGCTTGTTATGATAGGACTGCGAAGGCTCAACCTCATGTCCGAGATAGGAGTCAGCGTTGCCGGCGGAGTGACACATAACGTAGGACAGATTCTGATGGCGATGCTTATGCTTGAAACAGCAGAGCTTGGCTATTACCTGGTGGTCCTTACCGTTACGGGCACCGTTGCCGGTATCCTGATAGGACTTTGCGGCTCGCTTCTGATACGGAAAATACCAAGCAAACTGGTTTGATATTCGATCACAAACATTCGTGTGATAAATACTTGACAAATAAACTAACATATGGTATAATTTTGATGCATTATATGCGTTATATCAATCAAACAATTTTAAGGAGATTTATTTATGAAGAAGTTTTTGACTCTTGCACTTTGCATTCTCATGGTAATGAGCGCAGTAGTTGGCTGCGGCAATACCGCTGCAACCGTTAAGTTCGGTGCAGGTGTATACACCAGCGCTCCCACCACCGCAGACGCTACTGAAGATGCAGACGGTTCCGGTAAGATTGACGTTACTGTTGCCGCTGTTACTGTAGATGCCAACGGTAAGATCGTAGCATGCCAGCTCGACACCGCAAGCAGCACTGTTAAGTTCACTGCAGACGGTAAGGCTGTTGCAAACACCGAATTCAAGACCAAGTATGAGCTTGGCAATGACTACAACATGGTAGCATACGGCGGCGCAACCAAGGAATGGTTTGAGCAGGCTGACGCTTTCGAAGCTGTTGTTGCAGGCAAGACTCTTGACGAAGTTAAGGCTCTCGTTGTTGAGGGTAACAAGGGCACTGAGGAAGTTATCACCGCAGGTTGCACCATTGAGATCAACGAATTCGTAGCTGCTATTGAAGAAGCTTATAACGCTGCAAAAGCAGAAGTTAAGGCAGATGCTGCACTCAAGGTAAGCATCGCAACCGAGCAGGCTCTCACTGATGCTACCGAAGAAAAAGACGGCAGCAATAAGGTTACCGTTAACATCTTCGCAGCAGCAGTTGACGCTGACGGCAAGGTTCTCGCAGCTACCAGCGACTGTGTAGAAGTTTCCTTCACATTCACTGCAGCAGGCGCTGCTACTTTTGACACTGCAAAGGCAGTTCTTTCCAAGAGAGAGCAGGGCACAGACTACGGTATGGTAGCATACGGCGGCGCAACCAAGGAATGGTTTGAGCAGGCTGACGCTTTTGATGCAGCTTGCATCGGCAAGACCGCAGCAGAGATCGCAGGTCTTCAGGCTGAAGACGGCAAGGGCGTAGCAGACCTCCAGGCTGCCGGCTGCACTATCTATGTAACCGGTTTTGTAAAGGCCGCTACCAAGTAATAACGCTATAAAACGAATATAGAAACAAAAAAAGGAGATTCTTCTCCTTTTTTTGTCCAAATAATGCTTATGAAACAACAAATTAGCCGGATCGCACTTGCGCTTTGTCTGCTCTTTTGCATCAGTCTTTCTTCCTGCGCTTCAAAAAATGAGAAAAACAAATACACGGCATATTCCATGGACTATTTTGACACGGTGATTACTATTGTCGGGTATGAGCGCACCGAGGAAGAATTCAACACGGTTGCAGATGAGATTCTTGCACAGTTCGCAGAGTATCACAGGCTGTATTCCATTTATCACCGCTTTGATGGGCTTGAAAACCTTTGCACCATAAACGACCTTGTTGACGGTGCACACCGCACGGTGAGAGTTGACAAGCGAATCATCGATATGCTTGTGTATGCAAAGGAGATGTACGCCGTTACAGGCGGAACCGTAAACGTTGCCATGGGCAGTGTTCTGTCGCTGTGGCACAGCTACCGCGAGCTTGGCACAGATAATCCTGCAGAGGCTTCTCTGCCCCCTATGGAAAAGCTGATAGCCGCCGCAGAGCATACGGACATATCAAGCCTCGTTATAGACACGAAAAACTCCACCGTCACGCTTACAGACCCGCTTATGCGGCTTGACGTTGGCGCTATCGCAAAAGGCTACGCCACAGAGTGTGTCGCACGCTCTCTTGAAGAACGCGGGATTACCGGTTACGTGCTGAATGTCGGCGGCAACGTCCGCGCGATAGGCACAAAGCCCGACGGCACACCGTGGTCAGTTGGAGTCGAAAATCCGCTTGGCGAGGAATATCTCGCTTATTTACAGCTAAACGGAGAATCCGTGGTCACAAGCGGCTCGTATCAACGGTATTATTACGTCGGCGGCAAGCCGTACCACCACATTATTCATCCGGATACGCTAATGCCGGCAGAAGGCTTTTTGTCCGTGTCTGTGATATGCAAGGATTCGGGACTTGGGGACGCGATGTCCACCGCACTGTTCTGTCTGACGCTTGATGAGGGGCTTATACTCGTGGAATCCATGCCCGGAGTTGAAGCCATGTGGGTAACGGATGACGGCACCAAAACCGTATCGTCCGGCTTTAATGAGTATGTAAAAAAATAAAGGAGGGGCATCATGATAGAGAATATTATTTCTCAGTATAAGGATATTCTGTATGTTCTGGCTGAAATTTCGTCCAGCACTTTGGAGTTTGTCGGCATAATTATAATTATTATCGGCTCCTTCCGAGCGTTGGTTCGTCTTATAAAGTCGCTGTTAAAAAAGCAGCCGTTCCGCGTGGTATTTGACCTTGGAAAAGCAATGGCCCTGGCTTTGGAATTTAAGATGGGCGCTGAGATCATCAAGACAGTAATTATTCACAATCTGGAAGAGTTGATCATCTTAGGTGTTGTGGTAATTATTCGTGCTCTGCTCGCTTTTATCATTCACTGGGAAATGGATATAGAACAGAAGGAAAGGGATCTCTCAAGCAACAGAAAATCGGAAAAATAGGCTCTCCGAAGCAATAAGATAAACACGCCACCCGGGTAAACCGGGAGGCGTGTTTTTGTAATTTCACGTTTTCCGTGAGAGGGATGGCTACGTCAGATAGAAAATAATGGCCGTGCCGTACAAAAAGATGCGGTGTATTCTTAAATCGTTCAGTCCTTTTTGACGGGCTTACGGATACGATTCAACTGCCTGTTCATCTTCAGAAGTTCTTCCTTGGTGAATGAAATGTTTATCATACCCATCATAGAGGAAAGACGAAGAACGCTGAAGCCACCAAGCATAGCCATAAGACCACCCGAACCCGCGCCCTTGAGGTCAACGTCAAATCCGCCGGACTTCTTGCCATCTTTCTTGTCTTTCTTGTTGGCATTCATTTTCTTTTTGAGCTTAAGACCAACACCGACAAACCACAATTTTCCTCTTGTGCAGGACATTATGTCGGAGATTTTATCGTTCAGCGAGAAGCGTCCCTCAGGAGCATCAATGTCAAACCAGTTAAGAACCGCCCCCTTTTCAACGAGAACATAGTCCATATTCATTTCGGCAACCTTGCGTATCTTGCCCTCATCGGTGAGATCTCCTGCCTTGGCAACGAGCGTGCTCTCACCCTCATTCTTTACGTCGAAGTAGAAGAAGTGATCCTCTGCCGTTTTCTTGCCGATGCTCTCTCCGTTAACAAATAATTCCACTTCGGGGAGATTTGAGTAGACCGTGACCTTAGTTACATCCTCAACGCGGTCCACATACCGTTTGCCGCAAAGATGCACGAACGGCTCGTCGGACAGCCATGCCTTGTACGCATAAAAAGCATCCTTTTTGTACTTTCTGTCCATAGTAACGAGTCCCTTGTGATTTTGTCCGTTTTCGCCGCCCTCTGCTCTTGCATCAGCACCGAAATCAAACATATTCCACACGTGTGTTGCCCACATGAATTTACGGGTAAAGAGCTGTTTTATCAGTTCCTCGTGATAATATGCCTGGTATTCTTCGGTGTAGTCGCCCTGTTTGGGATCGCTTGTATGCCAGTTCAAGGCTTCACAACCGTACTCGGAGCATCCGATCGGAATATTTGGGTGGGTTTCGTGGAACTTATCAAACCACGGACCGTTCATGGTTGTGTCTCCGCCGTACCAACCGAAATAGTGGTTATAAGAAACCACATCGGGAATCTGCAGATATGGATCATCCATTTTGCACATGGATACGGCCGCGATGGTGGTAAGACGAGTCTTGTCCATCTCGTGAACGAGATCGTTAAGGATACGGTGATTCTCCAGCAAATCGTCATCGGAACCGCCGATGGAAATTTCGTTTGAAAGTCCCCAAACCACAATGGACGGATGGTTATAGTTCTGTGTAACCAGTTCTTTCATTTGAGATACGGTATTCTCGCGTCCGCCGGGCATATGCTTTGAGATGTAGGGAATCTCTGCCCATATTACAAGTCCCTTCTCGTCGCAAAGGTCGTAGAAATACTGATCATGCTGATAGTGCGCCAGACGGATCGGGGTTGCACCGACCTCCATAATAAGATCAATATCTTCTTCGTGATGTTCGGGGAGCAATGCGCTGCCAACACCCCATCTGTCCTGATGGCGCGATACGCCGCGAAGTGGGTATTCCTCGCCATTGAGAATAAAGCCGTTGTCCGGATCGATTTTGAAGCTGCGGCATCCGAAACGGCTGCAAACATTATCAAGAACCTCTCCGTTTTCAACGATTTCAACCTCGCAGCAATAAAGATAGGGATCTTTTCGGCCATGCCACAAATGTGCATCTTTGATCTCAAATGTCACCGACCTATCGGATGATTCGATCTTTTGCAGTTCGTTTTCATCCTTGTCATAGATTGTATAGACGAGTTTCTGAGCTTCGGACAGCTCGGTGGTAAAGACCTCCACAGTAACCTTGGCGTCATTCTCCTCAACAATGGGAGTAATCTTGAGTCCGGTGCCGCCGAAATAATCCAGATCAAAATGTGCGCTGTCCACACAGATCAGATTCACGTCACGGTACAGACCACCGTAGAACGTGAAGTCTGCCATCTGTGGATATACGGAATCATTCGGGGAGTTATCCACGACAATAGCGATTTCTGTCTCCTCGGAAATCTTATCGGTGAGATTAACGCGCCAGGTAGAGTAACCGCCGTCGTGATGAGCGAGCTTTTCGCCGCCGACGTAAACATCAGCAGAGGAATTTGCGCCTCGTATTTCCAAATAGTAAAGTGCAGCCGCCGGAAGCTCCGATTTTTTAAGTGTTTTTACATAAAGGCAAGAACCGCGAAAATAGTCATTTCCGCCGTCCTGACCGTCAACTGCATTCCATGAGTGAGGAAGGTTTATCATCTCTCCTTCGCGCAGACTGATGTCAGCGGTATCCTTTACAAAAATCCAATTTTCATTTAAATTGATAATATTTCTCACGAGCATTCTCCTTATTTTCGTAGTATTTTAAAATAGCGTATAACGGTTAGTACGCATGAATTTCAAGAAGGTGTCCGACGCGTTGGCACTCGGACACCTTCAGCTCTGTCAGTTAAGCAAAATTGCAGTTGTCTTTAGCAGCCGTTCATGCAGTTGCATCGTCCTGCACATCGCGTCCGAGATCCTTGTTCATCTTAGCAAGCGTCTTCTTGTCAAGGTTGTAGATAAGACCAAGTCCGATGAACTGCATTATCGCAGACGCAAGGAAGAGAATTGCCACGAGGGCACGAAGTTCTACGGCGAAGTCCCAGGAAAGAAGCGTAACGTCAATGAATTCTGCACCGGTTTCGGGGTCTACGGCGTTGTTCACATAACCCATGCTCTGCATGATAATCAGCGCTACAGCGGGTCCGATACCCTGCGCGAGTTTACGGAAGAAGGAATGAAGCGAATATACAACGCCTTCCTCACGCTTGCCGGTCTTCCATTCATTGTAGTCAATAGCATCACCCATCATAGCCCACGACACCGTGGAGTAGATGCCAAGACCAAGGCTGTAAACAAGCTGGCAGACGATATAAATGATAAGATCAAGACCTATGTTGTTGGGAGTAATGATAAACAGTCCGAGACCGCCGACGATGGAGCAGATCGAACCTACCACGGAAAGCTCTTTCTTACCATACTTTGTTACCATATTGCGAGCAAGAGGTGTAAAGAGTATGATCGGGATCATAGCAAACAGCTGAACAACACCCGAAATCTCAGTGTTTTTGAAATATATCTGGAAGGTAACCGAAACAGCGGTCGCCGCGCCCTGCATACCGATAAACATACCCATAGCCGCAAGCGTAGCACCGACTGCGGGACGGTTCTTTACAAAGTTTATGAGAGCCTTTCCGATATTGAATTTTGGCTGTTCTTCGTTTACCTTGGTTTCAGTATCCACACGGATTTCCGTGTTCTTAATCATGAACTGGAAACAGATAAAGCCAAGCACGCCCATCACGAGTGCTGCTACGAATACCATGTTGCCGTTGAGTGACTCGTCCTCGTTGTAGATAAGAAACGGGAGGATGACCATTGGAAGCATATTGCCTACCATGGAACCAACGGAACGCCATGCTGAGAGAGATGCTCTGTCTGCGGGTTTATTGGAAATAATGGAAAGCAGCGAGCCGTACGGCACGTTTGCAATGGTATAGAAAGCATCCCAAACTACGTAGCCTGCGATAAAGATGATGAACTTTGCCCATACCGGTGCCCCGGGGAACGGTAAAAAGCAACATGCGCCGCCTACAATAAGACCGATGGAGCCTATCCATATGTACTGCAGGAATTTGTTTCTCTTGTAATGGCGCTGATCCGCATCGATCACAGAGCCGATAAGCGGGTCATTGATGGCATCCCAAAACTGTACTATAACCAAAAGAAGCGAATACCAAGCACTCATGCCCATAACCTGTGTCCAAAAAAGCGCCATCGTTCCCTTGAGCGCAAAGCTCATGTTGCAGCCGAGATCTCCCGCTGCATATGCAATACTGTCGCGTATACCAAAGCGACGCTTGCCGTGTTCATCAAGCTGAATTTCTTTTTTCATTGTTATTCCCTTTTCACGTCATTTTGATCAAATATTTTATTTGAAGAGTAAGCAATTTGGTCAATTGTCCCCTCTTTAATATTATAGTCGCTTCCCTCGAAAAAGTCAATATATTTAACTAAATTGTTATTTAAAATCAGAAAAGACCACCACCTGATTTTCGTCAAATGGTGGAGGCGGGATAGCACTATCGATTCTATCGTAATATGGATGTCCTTCGCATACTGACTATAGCACCCATGATAGCGACTATAGTCAATGCCGATTTTGCACGTTTTTCAAAAGAACGGCTTACTCAACATGCTCATTATTACACATATGACAACCGTAATGCTCCTCAAGACTTAATTCAAGCTTTTTCCAAACATACATTCCGGCAAAGTTATCTATTTTCTCCCCAATACACTTGTCATTGCGTTTTCTTTGGCAACATTACTTTTTATAGTAATTCGAAATAAGTACTAAAATCCCTTCTTAATTTTATAGAATTGCAAATATCAATCCCAACATACCTATTTTATCTGTTTTTTTGCAGTCGTTTTTTAATTTACTGTAAACAATCGACTCAAAAAGAAGGGATTTGAGAACTTTTTCCGTAATTTATATAGTAGACACTAAAATTTTACGAGGTAATGCTTATGTACAAGAAAATGTTAACTGCGGGTGAGATACTCCGCATCCAAACCAATCTTAACGAGATCGAGAAGTGTCTCGGCCATCCGATTCCGGGAGGCATCATTGATGCATCAACTCTGAAGGATCATATTCTTTCCGGCGGCGAGGTGCTGCGCATCACCAATAATATCCGTGAAATTGAGAAAAGAGCTAATGTTGGTAAATCGGAGCCGGTGCAAACTCCGCAAATTTTCGATGAGCGTGGAAACGTTAATTGGGTTGGCGTTATAGCCTGGGTGGTAATACTCGGTTATATTTTGCTTGCCCTCATTTTTGGGTAAATAAATTATGTCAAAAATGGGATGTCCTGTTTTTGTCGCACGATCTGATGTATAATATAATCACAAAATTTCGGAGGTACATATGAATATAACTATTCTTTCCCGTATATCGGCAAAGGCAATGATAAACTCAAATTTTCCAAAGCACACTGCAGTAATCAGCTTCTATGATCCGGTGGCAAGACATACCCATGATGACTACACTCCGGTTGATTACAGAGAAAAGTGTGAACGCTATCTCGGCGTTTGCGTACGCGATATTGATATTGAAATACTTTCAGATTACGGACTTACCTACGGCACATATCTGCCTGAGGCAGATGAAATCGCAAAATTTATTCTATCCGCAAAAAAGGATGGACTTGATATTATCTGTCAGTGTGAGTACGGTCAAAGTAGAAGCGCTGCCTGTGCCGCAGCGATAAAAGAATATTTTGAGGGTAAAGGCATCGAAATTTTCGCAGATTTCAGATATTATCCAAATCAACTTATTTTCAATAAAATTCTGAATGCACTAAAAGAACAAGGAAGTACCATATAAAGATGTATCAGGAGTTAACAAAACAACAGTAAAAGCAAAATGCGCAGCTAATGGCTATCCTTGCCCAAAGCTGTGCATCCTTGTTTTAGCCTCAATTTCCATAGAATTCGCGGATAGTCCCCCCTCGTCATCACAAAGCAATACACCGCCTAGCCAGGATAAGCTTGCTAAGCGGTGTATTCTTGTTATATCCCCATTTACTTGAGAATGATTGGTGGAGGCAAGGGATAATTACAAGCTATCACGAAAGCAGGCATATGGATATCCTTGCCATCGCGGGCGTGGCGGCTGGGATGGCGACCACCGTCATATCAGTAATTTCACCCGCTATTTACCCGCTTCAAATTCTCGCCCACTATTTCGCTGAAATATATTCGTTAACCGAGCAAAATCCTGTTGACATTTCAACAATTTTGTGGTATACTATGAATTGTTGAGATTTCAACAATTTACACGGAGGTGTTATAATGCAGGAAAGATTCGAAACTTTTACAGTTCTGATTAACAGAATCAGCCGTAACATTAAGAAAATCAAAAATCAGGAAATGGAAGAATATAATTTAAGAAGCGCACACATTTCGTGCCTATATTATATCTATTCTTTAAACGGCGCAACGGCAACAGACCTTTGCGAGCGATGCGAGGAAGATAAAGCAACCGTTTCCCGTGCGCTCGACTACCTTGAAACGAACGGATATATTACGCGTAACGTTGAAAGCACCAAGCGGTATAAAAATCCGCTGCTGCTGACCGACAAGGGCTTTGAGGTCGGAAAGAAAATTGCCGATAAAATTGACAACGTCCTTGCTGTAATCAGCGGAGGACTTACCGAGGAAGAACGTGTAGAGTTTTATCGATGCCTCTCTATTATCAGCGAAAGCTTAGAAACGGTTTCCAAGAACAGCATGAAATAAGGAGGAGTTATGTTTTTTGCGAAAGCAGTATTTTGCCGTGTGTTTCAGACGGCATTCAGAATAGCTCTGCCGGTACTCCCATACAGAGAGCCGGAAATTATCGCTTCCTGTGAAAAAATCGCAGATGTACTGAAAAATGAAAAATCGCGCTCCGTACTTATCGTTACAGATAATGGAATCGTCAGCAACGGATTATTAAAACCCATCGAAACGTCATTGCAGGCAAGCGACATATCATATGTTATTTACAGCGATACAAATCCCAATCCCACAGTTCAGAATGTAGAGGATGCACTTTGTATTTATAAGCGGAATGACTGCAGCGCACTTATTGCCATCGGCGGCGGATCCGCCATTGACTGCGCAAAAGCGCTCGGCGCACGTGTCGCATACCCGAAGCGCACACTGCGTCAACTCGGCGGAAAGCTGAAGGTCTGGCGAAGGCTTCCAACGCTTATTGCCGTTCCCACAACGGCAGGTACGGGCAGTGAGGTCACAGTTGCGGCACTCGTTACGGACCCCGACACTCACAGGAAATACGCCCTGATGAGCTTTCCGTTGATTCCCCGCTATGCAGTGCTTGATGCAAAGCTTACATACTCCTTGCCGGCGCACCTGACTGCAACCACAGGCATGGATGCACTTACGCACGCGGTTGAGGCATACATCGGACGCTCCACCTCAAAAGAAACAAGATCGCTTGCGCTTGAAGCAGTGAAGCTCATTTTTGATAACATTGAAAAGGCCTATACTAACGGTAATAATCACACTGCAAGAGAAAATATGCTTCATGCCGCGTACAAAGCAGGCATTGCGTTTTCCAAATCCTACGTTGGCTATATCCATGCCATCGCCCATTCACTGGGCGGAAGATATGGAACGCCTCACGGTCTTGCAAATGCGGTTATCACACCGTATCTGCTTGAAGCATACGGCGCGAGTGTACATAAAAAGCTTCACCGACTCGGTATCGCCGCAGGCGTATGCACCGAGAGCGATAGCCACGAGGTCGGCGCGAAAAAATTTATTGAAGCAATCAAAGCGTTGAACGCAAGAATGAATATACCAAATAAAATTTCCGGCATTCAAAAAGCAGACATTACATCTTTGGCAAAGCACGCAGAGAAAGAAGCAAATCCTCTCTATCCAGTTCCAAAGCTGATGAGTGTAAAGGAGCTTGAGAGATTCTATCACGAAATTGCAGATTGGAGTGAAAAGCAGTGACAAATGAAGAAATAAATGCTTTACTGGAAAAGCAAAGAGCATATTACAGAAGCGGCGCAACCATCCCCGTAGGTTTCCGTGTTGAGCAGCTTAAAAAGCTATATACAACAGTCCGAAAATATCAGACAGAGATCAACGATGCCCTTAAAAGCGACCTTGGCAAAAGTCATTACGAGGGATTCATGTGTGAGAGCGGCTTGGTGCTGACCGAGATCTCGTATATGATAAAGCATACCAAGAAATTCGCAAAAAGAAAAACGGTGGCGACACCGCTTGCCCAGTTTCATTCCCACAGCTATAAACAGCCCGTGCCTTACGGAAATACGCTCATTATGAGTCCGTGGAACTATCCCTTTCTCTTAACTCTTGCTCCTCTGGCAGATGCCCTCGCCGCAGGAAATACAGCTATTGTCAAGCCTAGTGCATACTCCCCTGCCACAAGCAGAATTGTGGAGAAAATCATTACGGAATGCTTCGCCCCCGAATACGTTGCCGTCGTAACCGGCGGCAGAGCCGAGAACACCGCGCTTCTTGATCAAAAATTCGATTTCGTGTTCTTCACGGGAAGCCAGGCGGTGGGCAAAGAGGTCCTTCGCCATACGGCAGAGCATCTGACTCCCGCCGTGTTGGAGCTTGGCGGCAAAAGCCCCTGTATCGTGGACTCGGGCGCGAATATCAAATTGGCGGCAAAGCGTATCGTGTTCGGCAAATATCTCAACTGCGGTCAGACCTGCGTAGCTCCCGACTATATTCTCTGCGACCGTTCGGTCAAGGATGAATTTGTAAAGGCAGTCGTTGCCGAGATCAAAAAGCAATACGGTGAAAAACCTCTCGAAAACAGGGATTACGGTAAGATCATTAACGAAAAGCACTTTGCACGCCTTTGCGGATTGATTGACACCACGAAGGTAGTGATTGGCGGCAACACTAATCCAAACACCTGTCAGATTGCTCCTACCGTCATGGATAACGTAACCTTCGATGACGCGGTTATGGGGGAGGAAATCTTCGGCCCCATTATGCCGATCATTACCTTTGACGATTTTGACACTGTTGTAGACGACCTCAAAACCAAGGATGAACCACTGGCACTCTATCTCTTTACGAGTGACAAAAAGCATATTAAGCGAGTAACGACCGAGCTTTCATACGGCGGCGGATGCATCAACGACGCGGTGATTCACTTGGCCACCAGTGAGATGGGCTTTGGCGGCGTCGGCAAAAGCGGTATGGGCTCATATCACGGCAAGGATGGCTTTGATGCATTCTCCCATTACAAGTCCATCGTCGATAAAAAGACATGGTTTGACCTTCCCATGCGTTATCAGCCGTACACGAGCAAACTTTATGAGAAGCTTTTGCATATGTTTCTTAAATAATGAACCATTACACAATATTTTGAAAGGAAAATGACAGAATGAACGAAAAATACGAGGCTTTATTCACACCGTGGAAAATCGGTAACGTGGAAATTAAAAACAGAATCGTAATGTGTCCTATGGGCGGAACATCTCTTTTCGGATGGTTTGAGCTTACCGGATGTGGATTTGACAAAGAAGCAGCAAAGCTTTTTTTAGAGAGAGCAAACAATAATGTTGGTCTTATTATCCCCGGCATTGCTCCTCTTCGTGATACTTTTTTCGGGAAGTGGCTTTGGCAAAACCCTAAAATGTTTGATGAGCTGAAAGAATTTATGGATGAAATTCATAAAACCGGAGCTAAGCTTTTTGTTCAGCTTACCGCAGGTATGGGAAGGAGCTGGGCGATTACAGAACTCGTTGCGCCACTTCATAGAAATAAAATTACCCGTGCTATTGTAAAACCTATAATAGATACAAATCACGAACTTGCAAGTCCCAGTCCTCAGCCCTCAAGATGGGCACATGATATTATCTGCCCCGAAATGACAGTGGGACAAATTCATGAAATTATAGAAGCTTTTGCAAAAACAGCGAAGCTTTGCCGTGATGCAGGTGTAGACGGTGTTGAAGTTCATGCTGTGCACGAGGGTTATCTTCTTGACCAATTTGCAATAGAATTCTTCAATAAGCGTACCGATGAATACGGCGGAAGCTTTGAAAACCGTTACCGTTTTGCGGCAGAGGTTGTAAAAGCAATCAAAGAAGAGTGCGGCAAGGATTACCCTGTATCACTTCGTTATTCCGTTGAATCTAAAATGAAGGGCTTCTGCGAGGGTGCTATGCCCGGCGAAGATTATGTGGAAGTCGGAAGAAATATGGGAGAATCCGAAAAGGCTGCAAAATATTTGCAGGATGCAGGATATGATATGCTCAATGCCGATAATGGCACCTACGATTCATGGTATTGGGCACATCCGCCGATGTATATGCCTGAAAACTGCAATCTTGATGATGTATCACATATAAAGAAGTTTGTTGATATTCCCGTAGTGTGTGCGGGACGAATGGATGCAGAAGTTGGTGCCAAGGCAGTTGCTGACGGAAAAATTGATGCTGTCGGTGTTGCACGTCAGTTCCTTGTTGATCCCCAGTGGATAACAAAGCTGATTGAGGACAGAATCGAGGATATCAAGCCTTGTATCTGTTGTCATAGCGCTTGCTTTAATTTCTCATCGTCAAAGGGACACGCAAACACACAAGACCTCACTGACACAATGGGACTTGCACGCTGTGCGCTTAATCCTGAAACAATGCAGTCAAAGAAATATAATGTCAAAAAAGCAAAGAAATCTAAAAATGTTGCTGTTATCGGTGGTGGCATCGGCGGTATGGAAGCAGCAATATTGCTTTCAAAAAGAGGACACAAGGTTACGCTCTATGAAAAGAGCGATAAGCTTGGCGGTGTGTTTATCGCCGCATCTGCTCCTTCATTCAAGGAAAAGGACAGAGCGCTTATTGCATGGTACATAAGAGAACTCAAAAAATATCCTATTACAGTTAAACTGAATACCGAAATAACAGACGTTAAATCTCTTGGCGCTGACGAAATAATTGTTGCAACCGGTGCAAAAGCGAAAAACATCCCTGTAAAAGGTGCGGATAAAGCTATTGAAGCGATAGATTATCTTCTTGGAACGAAAGATGTTGGTGAAAGCGTTGCAGTAATCGGTGGTGGCCTTACAGGATGTGAAATAGCATACGACCTTTATCTGAAAGGTAAGAAGCCTATAATTATCGAAATGCAGGATGACCTTATTACAGCAAAAGGTGTATGCCTTGCCAATACAAGCTATCTTCGTGATTTCTTTAAAACAAACAAGGTTCCCGTTCATCTTGAAACGGCTGTATCTGAAATCATGTCAGACGGCGTAATAGTTAAGGATAAAAAAGGAACAGAATTTAAAATAAATGCCGATTCTGTAGTGTTGTCAGTGGGCTACAATCCTGTAGCGATAGCTAAAAAGAGCAGTAAAATTCATGTTATCGGTGACGCCTCAGGGGTTGGAAATCTTCGCACGGTTATTTGGGGTGCGTGGGATGTATGTATGAAGATATAAGGGAGGATTAAATAATGATACTCACCCAAGAACAACAAGCAATTCTTGACGGTGAAAAAGGCGAAACACTTGCCAAAGTAATGAAAACACTTGTTATGTACGGCGATGCCTTTGAAGCTGAAAAACTCGTGCCTATCACATCAAAATATAATCATTTAGTAACATCATTTGGTCTTAAGGTTATGTCGCCCGTATATGACCTTATGCAAAAGCTTCTTGATGCAGGTGTATGTTCTGAACAAAATTTCTCAGTCGATCCAAGACCGCTCGATAAAAATGTTCCTGCAAATTTTTTACAGAATCTTGTGTTCAATAAGTTTATGTATACAAAGCAGGACTTTTATGAAAAGCAGCTGAAAGAACTCGGTCTTCTGAATGATGATGCTTTTACCTGTACTTGCTATATGGATGAGGTTGGAAATAAGCCTCAAAAAGGCGAAGTGCTTTCCTGGGCGGAATCAAGTGCAGTTGTTTATGCAAACTCTGTTCTTGGTGCAAGATGTAACAGAAATTCAGGAATTATTGATATAATGGGATCAATTGTAGGTTATGTGCCTTATTTCGGACTTCTTACTGATGAAGGAAGAAAGGCTACATGGGTTGTCAAGGTGCAGACAACAAAGAAGCCCGAAGCACAGCTTTTAGGTTCTGCTATCGGTATGAAAGTTATGGAAGATGTTCCGTATGTTATTGGACTGGACAAATGGATAGGAACTGAGCTTAACGATTCTGCCACATCATATCTCAAAGACTTTGGTGCGGCAACTGCATCAAACGGAGCGGTTGGTCTTTATCACATTGAAAATCTTACACCTGAAGCTGTAGAACTCGGAGAAAAACTGATTGCAGAGGGCGCAAAGGAATATATCATTGATGATGCTGAACTTGAAAGAGTTCAAAGGA
>JAZTXD010000024.1:0-1442 GCA_045636265.1 Candidatus Flemingiibacterium sp. | reverse complement strand
ACTGTTCCGGGTTGTATCCTATATCGATTCTTTCTCAAATAGCGAAAGGCCCAAATCGCCAAATATGGTTTTGACGGTTTGGGCCTTTTTTGACACTCTGCAAATGAGGTTGCCAACAGGCAACCTCATTTGGTTGTACAAAGAAATCCCCACGCATGCTTGCTGCGTGGGGATCATCTTATACGTTATAAAATTTTACATACCAAATCACCGTAAAGGTGATTCCAATGAAAAGGAAAATAAGTCCTGTTACAAGAATATAGTGGTTGTTATGCTTTTGGGCCTGGCTGAGCTTACGCGCGCGATAATCGGCATATCGCTCGTGCCTCGCTCTGCCCATCGGGATAAAGGTGAGCACAACGTTTCTAAGAACGAATCCGATGCCTATGAGCGCCCCCTCGCCGCTGACATACATCATGCCCGCAAAAAGCGTCATCAATATGCCCGAGACGAAGAAAGCGTCTGATAAGATCTGGATATTTACCGCTGCGCTTTGCGTGAAAAAGCCCTTTGACCAAATCACAAGGAACGCGATAAGTGCCTCAATGCCAAAACAAATCGCATAATTTCTTAATGCTATTTTGGTTTCTTGTTTCACTGCTTTTAAACCATCCTGTTACTTGCTCAGCTGCTTGTATTTTTCCTCTTCAATGTCATTGCAGTATACGAAATGTCCGGGGGTGATCTCGCGGAACGAGGGAGTATTTACCGAATAATCGTGCTCCGCAATGGGATTATAGTGAATTCTCGTACGCTGCTTCTCATATACGGGATCAGGCAGCGGGATCGCTGAAAGAAGAGATTTCGTATAAGGATGCATGGGGTTCTTGAACAGCTCGTCCGAATCAGCCAGCTCGACCAGCTAACCGAAGTACATAACACCGATCCGGTCAGAGAAGTATTTAACCACCGACAGATCGTGGGCAATGAACAAAATGGTAAGTCCCAAACGCTCCCGGAGATCGTTGAGCAGGTTGATTACCTGTGCCTGAATAGATACGTCAAGCGCAGAGATAGGCTCATCGGCAATAATCATCTCGGGCTGCATGATAACCGCTCTGGCGATACCGATACGCTGACGCTGGCCGCCGGAGAATTCGTGAGGATAACGGTCTGCGTGCTCACGCACAAGGCCGACTGTCTCAAGGATCTGGTAGACTTTTTCGTTGATATAATCCTTATCGGTGATGCCGTTTATCACCAGGCCCTCAGCGATAATATCACGCACTGTCATACGGGGGTCAAGAGAGGCGATGGGATCCTGGAAGATCATCTGGATCTGGGTTATGAGCTTGCTCTTCTTTGCTACACGGCAGCGGTTATTGAATTCCTTCTTGAGCGCTTTGAGCTTCTCGTCATCCCCCTCTGCCATACGGAACTTCTTGTCATACTCTGCCTCCAGGTCCTTGATAAGGGATGCAACGTACTGCTTGTCAACTTCC
>JAZTXD010000023.1:0-1155 GCA_045636265.1 Candidatus Flemingiibacterium sp. | reverse complement strand
CACGATTTCGGCGTTTTTGTAATGCTTACGGGCAAAATCTTCAAGCTCCTGCCAACAGCCGCCACTCTTGCCCGTGCGGTGTCCGCCACCGCCGAGGAGTAGCAGCTTGCCGTAGCTGCGAAAGGACAGTCCCGTGTCCGATTCATCCACATACATTCCTTCTACTTTTTTTGCGTTTTTGAGCGCAAGAACGTAGGAACGATGCTGATAGAGTTTGAGAAAGTACAAGCCATGTTTATTGAGCATCGGGAAATGAGTTGCAATAATCAGTTTTTTGTAGGTGATTTCACCGTGATTGGTGATTGCCTTGTGCGGCATCAGTTCCACGACCTTAGTATGCTCGTAGATTGGCAGATCTTTTGCAATTGTATAGAGAAATTTCAACGGGTGGAACTGCGCTTGATTTTTCACGCGCACCGCGCCTGCGACCGTAAACGGAAGCTCGCGGGCATCCGAAAACGCGGCTTTCATACCGATACGATTGAGCGCGGCGACCTCCTTTTCAATCTTCTTGCAATCCCCCGTAGAATATACGTAGTTATCCCGCGTTTCGTAGTCGCAATTTATATCTTGGCAAAGGTGTGCGTATTCCTTGATAGCTTTGCTCTGTGCCTCTACATAAAGCCGCGCCCTATCCTCCCCAAAGCGTTTGATCATCTTGTCGTAGATCAATCCGTGTTGTAATGTGATTTTAGCCGTGGTGTTCTTGGTAATGCCGCCGCAGATCTCCGTCGCCTCCACAAGTATACAATCTACGCCCGCATTTTTGAGCTTGTAAGCGCACAAAATCCCTGCAATCCCACCACCGACAATCAAAACATCAGTCTTTTTATTTCCGCGGGGCGCATCAAACTGCGTCTTTACTGCCGTTTCCTCCCATACAGATTCCATATCAATCCTCCGATTTGTGATAGGAATAGTATTTGTAATTTTCGAATCTTACATACCTGTCAAAATCTCGTATAGATCACTTCGGAAATGCCGACAATAAAAGAGATAACGGAGGTGAAGATATGAGCAATCGATTGGCAAAGGAAACAAGCCCCTATTTACTTCAGCACAAGGACAATCCCGTTGATTGGTATCCATGGTGCGACGAGGCGTTTGAGCGCGCGGCAAAAGAGGACAAACCCATATTTTTAAGCATCGGATACA
>JAZTXD010000022.1:0-1602 GCA_045636265.1 Candidatus Flemingiibacterium sp. | reverse complement strand
CGATGAGGCGTTTGAACTCGCGGCAAGGAAGGACAAGCCCATATTTTTAAGCATCGGATACAGCGCGTGCCATTGGTGCCACGTACTTGCTCACGAGAGCTTTGAGGACGAAGAAATTGCCGAGATTTTGAACAAATATTTTATATCCATCAAGGTGGACAAGGAGGAACGTCCCGACATTGACAGCGTCTATATGGCGGTCTGTCAAGCCTTCACGGGAGGTGGCGTCTGGCCCACCAGCATCTTTATGACGGGGGATCAGAAGCCGTTTTTTGCGGGAACGTATTTTCCCAAAACTTCGCGCGGCGGTATGATCGGCTTTCGGGAGCTGCTGCTCGCCATACACGAAAAATGGATATCCGACCGCGATATGCTACTAAAACAATCTGACAAAATCATCAAGCATTTGAGCAGAACGGAGGCTTCTGCTGACGCGGCGGAAATCGATCTGACGCACTTGGCGGTGCCGCAATACGAGCGCATCTATGACGAAAAGTACGGCGGCTTCGGACGTGCGCCCAAGTTTCCGACACCGCACAATCTGCTGTTTTTACTCGACTACTATGAGCGTTACAAAACAACCTCGTGCCTGAAGATGGCGGAGCATACCCTCTTGCAGATGTACCGCGGCGGAATGTTTGACCACGTTGGATTTGGCTTCTGCCGCTATTCCACCGACAAAAAGTTTCTTGTTCCTCATTTCGAGAAAATGCTGTATGACAATGCGCTCCTGCTTCTTGCCTATTGCAAAGCGTATGCGGTGACAAAAAAGGAGATATATCTTGAGATTGCAGAAAAAACGGCAAGCTATATTCTCCGTGAGATGACCTCGGACGAAGGCGGATTTTACAGTTCGCAGGACGCCGACAGCGAGGGTGAAGAAGGAAAATATTATCTGTTTACGCCCGACGAGATCCTCGGGATACTTGGACAAGAGGACGGAGATCGTTTCAATCGTCACTATGATATTACGGACACGGGCAATTTTGAGGGCAAGAATATCCCCAATCTGTTAAAAAGCGATCCTTCGGATTATTCCTTTGAGACCTTTTTGCCCAACATTGACGAATACCGCAAAAAGAGAACGGTGCTCCACCGTGACGAGAAAATCTTAACGTCGTGGAATAGTCTGATGATCGCCGCAATGTGTGAGCTGTATCTTGTCAGCGGAAAAGAGGCATATCTTTCCGCCGCGCAAAACGCAAACGGCTTTATACAGAAATATCTGTGTGATGGTGACACGCTTCACGTCAGCTTCCATATAGAAAAAAGGGGCGTGAGAGGATTTCTCGATGATTATTCCGCCTATATTTTCGCTCAACTGTCGTTGTATCGCGCCACTTTGGATAGTGAACATTTGAATCGGGCAAAGCGTTTATGCGACAAGGTTATATCGAATTTCGGGGATAACTCGGGTGGCTTCTATCTATATGGTAAAGATCACGAAGAACTGTTCCTGCGTCCGAAAGAAACCTACGACGGCGCTATTCCGAGCGGAAATTCTCTTATGGCGTATAGCCTTGTGCGTCTATCTCTTATAACCGATCAAGAAAGATACAAAAACGAAGCGCAACGGCAACTTAA
This sequence comes from Candidatus Flemingiibacterium sp., assembly GCA_045636265.1. GTDB lineage: Bacteria > Bacillota > Clostridia > Oscillospirales > CAG-272 > Flemingiibacterium. Next base: position 18 of record JAZTXD010000022.1, on the reverse strand, counting down.
TTTTCTTGCGCAAAGCGC